>JAFZET010000140.1 GCA_017560565.1 Clostridia bacterium
GTGATCCGGGATGTGTCTGCGAAAAGCTGCCGGATCATTTCCACAGGCGGCGGTGCGATCCTGAGGGCTGAAAACGTGAGATGTCTGAAACAAAACGGCAGACTGTTCTTCCTCCAGGCAGATCTGAACCGTCTGCAGGCAACGGACGACAGACCCCTTTCCGACACCCGGGAAAAGCTGACCCGGCTGTATACGGAAAGAATGGACATCTACCGCTCCACTGCCGATGTGATCGTACCCGATATGGAAACGCCCGAGGCGGAAGCGGAATATATTACAGCGAAACGAATGGAGTCTATACTGTGAAAATACTTGTGATCAACGGTCCGAATCTGAATATGCTGGGCATCCGTGAGCCCGACCATTACGGAAAGGAAACCTACGCCGATCTGTTAGCGAAAATTCAGAATCACTGCCAAGCCAAAGGAATAGAAGTAGAAGTATACCAGTCCAATCACGAGGGCGATCTTGTGGATGCCATCCAGAAAGCCTACGGAACGGCTGACGGCATTGTGATCAATCCCGGTGCCTACACCCACACAAGCATTGCCATTCTGGATGCGGTCAAATCCGTAAGCATTCCCACCGTTGAGGTGCATATCTCCAAAGTGGAAGAGCGGGAGGATTTCCGTCAGATCAGTTATGTACGCCTTGCCTGCGTGAAGACCATCACCGGTCATGGAACAGACGGATATCTGGAAGCCATAGATTATTTAGCTGAGGGAATGAAAAAATGACTGCGACCTTTCAACCATGCAGATTAAGCGGGACCATTGACGCCCCTCCCTCCAAAAGTATGGCACACCGGTATCTCATCGGTGCGGCTCTGTCCGGTCAGAAATGCGAACTGACGGGCGTTGACTACAGCGAGGATATTCTTGCAAGTATCGATTGTCTGCAAGCACTGGGTGTTGTCGTAACAGCAAACGGTGACAAGGTAAGCGTCGCTCCCCATGGATTTATGCAGGTGGAAAGCCCTCTTCTGGAATGCCGGGAAAGCGGAAGTACCCTGCGGTTCTTTATCCCGCTGGCATTGTGTCTGGGGGAACCGGTTACACTCCGGGGCAGCAAACGGTTGTTTGAAAGACCTCTCGGCGTTTACGAAGAGTTATGCCGGGAAAAAGGCTTTGACTTTGCCAAGGGAACAGATTCCGTTACGTTATGCGGCAGGCTGGAAAGCGGAGAATACCGGATCCGCGGTGACATCAGCAGCCAGTTCATCACAGGGCTTATTTTTGCCCTCCTGTATCTGGGAAAAGATTCTGTCATTGAGATCACGCCTCCCTTTGAAAGCCGTTCCTATGTGGATCTGACCCTTTCGGCTCTCAGATCCTTCGGGGGGGATGTGGTATTTACCAATCCTTACAGGATCGAAATCAAAGCATCCCGTCTGCACACGTTTTCCGGCAGAATCGAAGGAGATTACTCCAATGCAGCCTTTCTGGATGCGTTCAACGTTCTCGGTTCCGCAGTAACGATCGGAAATCTCAACCCTGACAGTCTGCAGGGGGATCGGGTATATACAGAGTATTTCCGACAGATCTCCGCCGGCACACCCACTCTTGATATTTCCGACTGTCCTGATCTCGGTCCGATCCTGATCGCACTGGCTGCCATGAAAAACGGCGCAGTCTTCACGGGAACCGACCGGCTGAAGGCAAAGGAAAGCGACCGTGGTATGGCGATGCATGAAGAACTTGCCAGACTCGGCGGCGGACTGATTTTCGGAGATACTGCCATTACCGTACCGAAGAAAGAACTTCGCTACCGTGACATTCCGCTGTGCGGACACAACGACCACCGTATCGTAATGGCAATGTCTGTGATCCTTGCCCGGATCGGCGGTTCCATCACGGATGCGCAGGCGGTACGGAAAAGCTATCCCGGATTTTTTGACGACATAAAGAAACTCGGCGCAAAGGTGGATATAACATGATCGTAGATGTAAGCAAGAGAATATTGATCGTAGGGCTTGGTCTTCTGGGCGGCAGTTACGCAAGAGTTCTGAAGCGGTTCGGATTTCATATCAGTGCCATCACGTTGTCACAGAGTGATATCGATTATGCCATCCGTGAGAACCTGATTGATGATGGTTCCACCGAACCGGACGAAAAGCTGATCGGAGAAGCGGATCTGGTGATTTTTGCGCTCTACCCGCACATTTTCGTGGAATGGATTGAGACGAATCAGAAACTTCTGAAAAGCGGTGCGCTCATCACCGACGTCACCGGTGTAAAGAGAAGCATCGTCTATCAGATCCAGGAAATGCTCCGTCCCGATGTGGAGTTTATTGCAGCGCACCCCATGGCCGGACGTGAGGTTTCCGGCGTGGAAAACAGCACGGACAAGATGTTCATCGGTGCGAACTATATTGTTACCCCCACCGACCAAAACACGCCAGACGCCATTCAGACCTGTATGGAACTGGGCAGACTTCTGGGCTTCTCCAATGTTACCACCCTCTCGCCGGAAGAACACGATGAAATGATCGGGTTCCTGTCTCAGCTGACGCACTGCATTGCCATTACGCTGATGACCTGCAATGATAAGGAGAACATGGAGAAATTCACCGGTGACTCCTTCCGGGATCTGACCCGTATCGCACGGATCAACGATCTTATGTGGAGTGAGCTGTTCGTGGCAAACAAGGATGTTCTGCTGGAGCAGATGAATCTCTTTATCAGTAAATTCAATGAACTGAAAACGATGCTGGAAACAGAGGACATTGACGGCATGAGAGAATTGATGCGTCATTCCACCGCACGCCGGGCATTGTTCGATAAGAAATAATCAAACATTCGTTTACCTATTGGAGGATACCTGTTATGAATATGGATTTCAAACGTAAATTACCCATTCCACAGGATATTAAGACACAGTACCCCGTTCCTGCTGAGTTTGCAGCGATCAAAGCCAGACGGGACGAAGAAATCAAAGCAATTTTTGAAGGCAAAGACAAACGGTTTATTCTGATCATCGGTCCCTGCTCCGCTGACCATGATGAAAGTGTCATCGACTACATTACCCGTCTCAGAACGGTTCAGGAAAAAGTCGCAGACAAAATCTATATCATCCCCCGCCTCTATACCAACAAGCCCAGAACCACCGGAGACGGCTATAAGGGAATGCTGCACCAGCCCGATCCCACCAAGGGTTCCGATATGCTGAAGGGTGTTATTGCCATCCGGAATCTGCACATCAGAGCCATTCGTGAAACAGGGTTCACCTGTGCGGATGAAATGCTGTATCCGGAAAACCATCGTTACATCAACGACCTTCTTTCCTATGTTGCCATCGGTGCAAGATCCGTGGAAAACCAGAAGCATCGTCTGACCGCCAGCGGTCTTGATATTCCGGTCGGCATGAAGAACCCCACATCCGGTGATATTACCGTTATGATGAACTCCGTCACCGCCGCACAGCATTCCCACACCTTTATCTACAGAGGCTGGGAAGTGGAAAGCCACGGCAATCCCCTTGCCCATGCCATTCTGAGAGGGTATGTCAACAAGCACGGTCAGTCCATGCCCAACTACCACTATGAAGACCTGATCCATCTGGCGGAAACCTATGAAAAATCAGGGCTTGCAAACCCTGCGGTGATCGTGGATACCAACCATGCCAACTCCGGCAAGAAGTGGATGGAACAGCCCCGCATCGCCAAGGAAGTGCTCCACACCTGCCGCCACTCCGCCGATGTCCGGAAGATCCTGAAGGGGCTCATGATCGAAAGCTACATTGAAGACGGTGCCCAGAAGCCGGAAGAATGTGTTTACGGCAAATCCATTACCGACCCCTGCCTGGGCTGGGAAAAGACTGAGAAACTGATCTATGATCTGGCAGATGTGCTCTGATCGTTCTGTATACAGACAAACTTCGAAAGGAATGCGGCATGATTGGTGTTATTGTTAATGTCATTACGGTACTCATCGGTTCCTGCATCGGTCTTCTGTTCAAAAAAGGAATTCCCGAAAAAATAAGCAAGGCTGCCATGACCGGTCTTGGTGCCTGTACGCTGTACATCGGTATCTCCGGCAGTCTCTCCGCCGAGAATGTGCTGATCCTGATAGCCGCCATCGTACTCGGAGCCATTGTCGGTACCCTTCTGGATATAGACGGTGCCATCAATACCCTTGCCGGCAAAGTGGAAGCCCGCTTCAAAAAGGATGGGGAAACCATCTCTCTTGCAGAAGGACTTGTAACAGCAACGCTTTTGTTCTGTGTGGGTTCCATGACGGTCACAGGTTCCATTCAGGCAGGTCTGACAGGCGACAATTCCATTCTCATTACCAAAGCAACGCTGGATCTGGTTTCCTCCATGATGCTTGCCTCCAGTCTTGGGGTAGGAGTTCTTCTGGCTTCGGTTTCCGTATTTGTGATCCAGGGCGGTCTTGTTCTCCTTGCGGGTCTGCTTGCGCCGTTCATGAGTACGGGAGCAATTCAGGAAATGACCTGCGCCGGCTCTCTGCTGATCATCATGATCGGTACCAACCTGATGGGAATCACAAAAATCAAGGTTGCGGATTTCCTTCCCGCCATCCTTTTTGCGCCAGTGATCTACAATCTTGTTCCTTTGTTTGAACAACTCCTGAATCTGTTCGCATGATGTCTTGACAAATTTTAAATTTATGGTATAATGCTCTTAAAAATACAGACATGAGAGGATTGCAATATGCTCTACCGTGAATTTGGCAGGACCGGTGAAAAGATTTCCGCACTTGGCTTCGGCTGTATGCGGTTTCCGGAATACAAAAAAGACGAACAGAACCTTGTGGATCAGGACAAAGTAGACGAAATGATTGCGTATGCCTATGAAAACGGCGTCAATTATTTCGATACTGCCCCCTATTACTGCAACTCCAACAGTGAAGCTGCTCTGGGGCACGCTGTAAAGTCCTTCCGGGACAAGATCCTTATTTCCACCAAATGCCCCATTGACGGCGGTATGGGACCTGACGGTTTCCGGAAGCATCTGGAAAGAAGTCTGGCAAACCTGGGAACCGATCATGTCGATTTCTATCACTTCTGGGCACTCAACAAAGGAAGTTTTGACAATCATGTTCTGGGAGAAGGTCTGCTGGAAGCAGCAGCCAAAGCCAAAGAAGAGGGACTGATCCGTCATATTTCCTTCTCGTTCCATGACGATCCCCAAGTGATCCGGCACATTATTGACAGTGCGGAAGCCCGTGGGATTTCTATGGAGTCCATGCTCTGTCAGTACAATCTGCTGGACCGCTCCAATGAGGAAATGATGCAATATGCCAGTGAAAAGGGACTTGGTACGGTTGCCATGGGTCCGGTAGGCGGCGGTCGTCTGGCGGCTCCTACGGATCTGTATGCCAAGCTCACCGGCAAGGCGTCCATTGCTACCTACGAGCTGGCATTCCGGTTCTGTCTGGGGAATCCCAATCTGAACTGTGCGCTGTCGGGTATGCAGAATCTGGACATGGTACAGAAGAACATCACAGCCGCTTCCGATGACACCGCTTTCTCCGCAGAAGAATGGGAACAGCTCGGTGCCGCCATGGAAGAGATCAAGAAGTTCTCCGAACTGTACTGCACCGGATGCAAGTATTGTCAGCCCTGTCCCGTAGAGATCAACATCCCCCGTATCTTTGAGATCTATACATACTACAATGTATACGGACTGAAAGATCATGCGAAATGGATGATGAAAGATTACATGGAACACGGCGGCAAGACATTTGCGGACTGCAAGCAGTGCGGCATCTGCGAAAAGAAATGCCCCCAGCATCTGGCGATCCGGGAGCATCTGGAAAAAGTATGCAAAATCTTAAGTGAATAAAAAGAATCCCCACAACTGTGTTTTATCATAGCTGTGGGGATATTTCATTCATCGGGTATTTCGTGCGCCCGAAAGCGTCAGTTTATAAGATCCACAACTTCCGGTACGTTCACATCCCGCAGTGCAATATGGTTTTTCACAGCATGGGCAGCGATTGCGCCTGCGCTCTCTCCCATTCTGCAGCAGTTTCCCGTGAACCGGTAGGAAGCCATTGCCTCGTGAGTTCCCGAAATGCATCTTCCCGCAACCAGAATATTCTCATATCCTCTGGGGAGCAGGCATCTGTACGGAATCTGGTATTCTTTTACCTGGCGGCAGTCCTGGGCTTTTCCGTCTTTGTTATGGATATCTATACCAAACTGCACGCTTGCAACGGCATCGTCAAATTTTCTGCCGGTACGCAGATCATCAAGGGTAAGCGTATAGTCACCGACAATTCGTCTGGATTCCCTCACCCCGAGTGCCGCAGAGGAAGCGATCAGCTCCAGACCGGCAAAATCGGGGTCATGCTTTTTCAGAAGCTCCACGCCTTCTATCATCTGCCGTCTGCCTTCCGCATTTGCCGCTGTCAGTTCTCCCGCTGATAAGGGATTATACTCGTACATGTGGGTAAACTGGACAACGCCGAAAGAACTGTCCGGCACGGGGATAAGGTACGGCACCTTAAAGGGAATACTCTTCCCTTCTTTCTGGTAACACGCCTCCAGTATATCGCCTATCATCAGTCCGTCCTTGTACTTTGGAGGAATATTTCCCACAAGGAACATCAGCGTCATCGCCTGACAGCCCGTATATCCGTTTTCATCCCCGATTTCATAATCGCA
>JAFZET010000141.1 GCA_017560565.1 Clostridia bacterium
GATAAAACCGAAGAAAAAACTTCGGAAGCGGTGTTCTCGAAGATCGATATTTACTGCTCTTTTACAGTAAATATCAGTGACCGCTCGTCCCTCTGGCCTTGCAATAGCCGCGCATTTTTCCCGGAAATGGCAATAAAGTGGTCACTAATTGGCGAATTTTTGCGGAAATTAGGGATACAGAGGGATATAAAAAGACTGATTTTCAGTTCCTCGAATTCAGTTTGTGGGAAACCACACGAGGGTTCGAATCTCTCTGCGTCAGACGAAAACCATCCAATCGGGTGGTTTTTTCGTTTTGCTGCAGAAATGTGGTTGAGTCTCTATGCCCTCCGGATTATGATTCTATGGAAACCGGGACATTTCGGCTAAGCTATGGACTTTAAGCAGCGGTTGACTTGCAGTAATTGAAGTGTAACTGATCCCTGACAACAGCACAGATATTCATGTTCAAATTGCTGATTTTTGCTTGACAAACATTTGGATTGATGGTAAAATACAACATAATATCAAAAATATTGTCGAGGAGTTGATTTATTCGTGGGCAGTGACAGTATACCTTTATGGATCGTATTTTTTATTTGTGTTGTGGGCGGTGCCTATTTTGCAGCTACCGAAAGCTCATTTTCGGCAGTAAATAAGATCAAAATCAAGGCTCTTGCGGATGAAGGAAACAAAAAAGCACAGGGCGTTATGTACATCATCAACAAGTTTGACAGAGCGCTTACAACCCTCCTGCTTGGAAACAACATCACCAAAATCACCGGTGCCGCCGTGTTTACGATTCTCGCCACCGATATTTTCAGAGAGTATTTCGGCAAGTCGGATGCATTTCTCGATTCGTTTACGTTCTCAATGATCTGCTCGGTGATGAGTACGGTTGTCATTTTCCTGTTCAGCGAAATGATCCCCAAAAGCTTCGCAAATGACCGCAGTGAAACTGTTTCACTGTTTTTTCAGGGATCCCTCAGATTCCTGATGAAGCTTTTATATCCCTTTACCTCGTTTTTCGGTCATATTTCAGACTATGCGTCAAAACTGTTCGCAAGCAAGGAAACCGAACCTTCCATAACCGAGGATGAGCTGACCGAGATTATTGAAACGGCAGTCGAGGAGGGCGTGGTTGACGAGGAACAAAGCGATATTCTGAAATCGGCACTTGAATTTTCCAAAACCACCGTCGGTGATATTATGACGATGGAGAAGCATTTCGACTATATCCGAATCAATGCCACAGAGGAAGAGATCCTCGAAACCATCAGAAACACAAATCATTCACGCTTACCCATAAAGGCCGCAAATTCCGAGAGAGTCATCGGAACACTGCGGACCCGTACCTATCTGATTGAACACAGACGAAATCACAACGTAAATCTGAAGAGTGTTATGAAGCCTCCGTACAGCGTTCACAAGGATGCCAAGATCGACGATCTTTTAACGGATATGAGGCAGCACAAGCTTCAGATTGCCATGGTACTTGACGACAATAAAAAGGTTGTGGGTCTTGTGACCATTGAGGATATCCTGGAGGAGCTTGTCGGCGAGATATTTGATGAAGAGGACGTTGTTGATAAGAATTTCCAGACGCTCGGCGGAAACAAATATCTTATCAATACGCATATGCTGGTTTCTGAGGTCTATGAGCGCATGGAGCTCGGACCGGCCCCGAGAAAACACGCATCAAAGCCGCTTCTTTCGTTTATTCTGGAAATGCTCGGGTATCTGCCGACCGAGAATGAGTCCTTCGTCTGGGAAAATCTTGAGATTACAATTAAAACCGTGGTTGACGGACGTACTTCCGAGGTCATTGTACATATTCTCGATGAGGATGATCTCGCTGAGAATCAAAATGACGCTCCCTCAGAGGAGGTGAAGGTATGAGCTTCGCCGAACATCTTGCAGCAATGTGGTGGGCATACGTTGTAATTTTCGTCATGGTATGCCTGTCCGCATATTTCTCCGCTTCCGAGATCGCATTCAACACCGCGAATAAAATGCGTCTTCGCAAGGCAGCCGAAAGCGGATGTGTTTCTGCAAAAATCGCCTTCGGTATCTGCAATAGATTCACAACCTCGCTTTCCGCTATCCTCATTGGAAACAACCTGGCGAACATTGCGGTATCAACATGCACCACGCTCATCGTGATGCATCTCTTCAGAGATAACGTCGCACTTGCGTCAACCATTTCAACGATTCTTATTACCGTTGTCATTCTGATCTTCGGTGAAATTGTTCCAAAGATACTGTCAAAGCAGCACGCGGATACCGTGGTTCGTATTATTGCGATCCCCACACGCATCCTGACGGTTATTTTCAGCCCGTTTGTTTTCATTGTTATGGCAATTCTCTTTGTCCTTCGAAAGATATGGGGAAGTGATCATAGAGATGATGAGCCTACGGTTACCGAGAATGAGCTTGCCTCGATTATTGATTCAGTCGAGGAAGAGGGTGTTATCAACGAGGTACAGGGTGAGCTTCTTCAGTCAACCCTTGAATTCCGTGATACTACAATCGAAAAGATCATGAGCCCCCGTATCGATGTAACTGCCTTGAATATCAATGATTCCGCCGAGAGCATTTCCGCTCTTCTATCGGATACCACGCAGTTCTCACGTATCCCCGTTTATGAAGACAGCATTGACAATATTGTCGGTGTGCTTTCTCTTACGCGGTATTACAAGGCGACACTCAGCCAATCCAAGCCGGATATCCGCCAGCTTCTCCTGAAGCCGTGCAAGCTTCACAAAACCATGAAACTTCCCGCTGCGCTCGCAAAGCTGAGAGAAACAAAAATGCACCTTGCCATTGTCATCGATGAATACGGCGGTACACTCGGTGTTGTGACTATGGAGGATATCCTTGAGGAGCTTGTCGGTGATATCTGGGACGATACCGACGTTATCATAACGGAATGTATTGTAACCGGTGAAAACACCTACGAGGTCATCGGAGATATGAACATTGACGATTTCTTCGAGGAGATCGATTTCATAAAGCCCGAGAACTTCTCCTGTGAGTATTCTACAATGGGCGGCTGGGCGATCGAAATGCTCGATGCGGATCCACACGTCGGAGACAGCTTCAGATATGAGAATATCTTCGTTATCGTTGCAAGCATGGACGAGGAGCGCGTAACAAAGCTTACGGTTCTTGTCGAAACAAAACAATCGGATGAAGAGGAGGATACCTAATCCTCTCTAACAGTTTATGTATTTTTTGAGCTGCTGTGTCCCGGCATGGCAGCTCTCATTTTATACCCTCACCAAAAACGCCGCCTTGCGGGGGGCAGTCTCATAACCATACACCTCCTGGTTATGAGACTGACGAGCGCATCCCGCCGGGCAGCGAAAGGGGGCGGCACATCTCCGTACCCGGAAATATTGACTCCCCCGGAAGGATGTGCTATAATGAATCATAATTCAAACGGTTACATTCTCACATCAAGATGAAGGAAAATACAGATTATGAAACTCTCTTCCTCTACCGGTGATTTCAGCCACTATGTAAGCACGGTTCCGCAAAAAGCCGCCTGCTTCAAGGGAACCAAATTCAAATACATCAATCTGGAGCAGACCGGACATATACCTGAATTTTTCTCGGAATCCGAAACGGATTGGAAGCGCTTTGCCGATGCCTGCGGAGAAGCTGCAGCTTCCGCCGGTGTCACCTACGTACTCTCACACGCTCCGTGTCTTCATAACGCAATTCTGCCTGCGTTGGAAGATCCTCATGACGAAACCTACCGTGCCAACGTGCGTGCCATCCGGCGTTCTATTGAGGTTTGCCACGTTCTCGGCATTCCACGTATTGTGATTCATGCCTGCACCGACAAGTCCTTTACTTCCGACACGTTTTACAGATACAACAAAATGTTCTATACGGATTTTCTTGATCTTGCCGAGAAATACAACATTACCATCATGACGGAAAACTGGGATAACGATGCTTCGCTTTTCTCAACGGGCAAGCAGCTGCGGGACTTTGCTGATACGATTGACCATCCCTTGTTTGCGGCGTGCTGGGATACAGCGCACGGAAATATCGCAAAAAAAGCACGTGAGATCGGTCAGTATCAAAACATTATTGCGATAGGGGATAAGCTCAAAGGACTTCACATATCCGATAATTTCGGCGATACGCATCATCACAGCTGGCCCTTTGCAGGAATTATCAATTTTGACGAAGTTATGCAGGGACTTCTCGATGTGAATTACGACGGTTATTTCAACTTTGAAGCATCCTATACGCTTCTGCACCATAATAATATTCCGTATCACCGTAAACCGTGGGAACGTCAGGAAAAAACGATAACTACCCTGCTGGATCCTTCCATACAGCTGAAGCAAAAGGCGGTTGATCTTTTGTACGATATTGGGCAATATATTCTTGAGTCGTACAGCTGCTTTGAAGCGAACTGACAGCTTGTTGTATGGGGCAAAGCTTGCAAGCATTCCACCGGTGAACCACCCCAAAATATACGGATAGCATAAAACACCAGGATAGCAAATCAAGCGTTAAGCTGGCATCGGAATTCAACCGGTGCCAGTTTTGTTTTGAGGTGTATCCGCTGACATCGGCTCAATATATTGACGGATTCTCCACAATACTATATAATAAACCACATAAGAATCCCGCACACAGGAACCGAAAGCGTGAGTATGATCGAACCAATTCTTCTCAGCAGAAATAAGAATTTGACGGAGGGTATTGCGATGGCAGAAACCAATGGATTCGTAACAATCGAAAAAGTAGATAAAGGCACAGAAACAGCGGCGGCTTTGCTCGAATTTGTTGAAAACTTCTCCTGGGAGCAAGACATATATACCCTCGGAGCACGTCGGTTTATACGAGAAGTACGGTTACAGCTATGTAAAGGATATTGTGAATTACGGCGGGAATACCGACCGCCTGTATGCTAAAGAATTACGATAGCAGGATAGGATAAACTTCAATCTATGAAAAAACACATTGCAAACATCATCACAGCCGGCAGAGCTGTATTCAGTTTGCCTCTTCTGTTCCTTCCTCTGGCATCGGCATGGTTTACCGTACTCTATCTTTTTTGCGGACTTACCGATATGATTGACGGGACGATCGCGAGAAAGACGGGAGCAGTCAGTACATTCGGAGCAAGACTGGATACGGCGGCTGACTTTGTATTTATGCTTGTATGCTCTGTAAGGATACTGCCCCTGATGTACCTCCCCGTATGGCTGTGGGTGTGGATTATCATTGCTGCGCTTGTTAAAATATTGAATACTGCGCTCGTCTTTATCCACAGGAAAAAACTGATATCCGTCCACAGCATATTCAATAAAGCAGCGGGATTTGCTTTGTTCTTTTTGCCGCTCACGCTGCCTCATGTCCCAGCCACGTACAGCATTGCGGCAATATGCGTACTCGCAACCATTGCGGTAACAGAAGAAGTTTATTTCTCTGCGAAAGGGCGGGAGGTCGTATAGTCGGCTTCCGCTTTAACGATCAGATAATAACAATACAACAGAGGCAACACATGACAGAAAACGAAACCACATGGGACAAGCTCCTGCAGATCAAAACCACCGGACGGGACGATTCGCACGCCGACCGGTTCCATCATCCCTACGAACCCACACCGTACAGCGTACTGGAACGGCTGGCAAACAAAGGCTTCATCGGCAAAAAAGATGAGGTTCTGGATTACGGCTGCGGGAAAGGGCGGGTGGATTTCTTCCTTTCCTATCAGACGAAAGCCAGAACCATCGGCATCGAATACGACGAGCGGATCTATCAGAGTGCGGTGAACAATCAGAAAACCGCCGTATCGAGAAATCGGACGGAATTTGCTTTGGCGAATGCGGAAACGTATGCCGTACCGCCGGAGGTCAGCCGGTGCTATTTCTTCAACCCGTTTTCCTTGGAGATTCTTCGAAAAGCAATGGCGCGGATCATGGAATCCTGGTATGAACACCCACGGGAGATCCTGCTGTTTTTCTATTATCCATCAGATGAGTATATTTCTTATCTCATGACGGTAGATGAGGTAGAGTTTTATGATGAAATCGCCTGCGGAGATTTGTTTCCGGGGAATGATCCACGGGAGAAGATTGTGATTTTCCGGCTGGGGTGATAAAAACAACCTCTGTGATAACATTGACCGCTGGCAGCAGCCGAAACATGGTACATGAGAGCCAAAATACTCCTGGAAATACCCTGTGTCACAGATACTGTCGGATGTCCACAGCCAGCTTTTCTTCCAGATTGATCAGCCGTTTGGTGATATCCTTGGACACCTCATCGGCAGCTTCATACTGGTTCAGATATTTGTTCAGGGATTTCACGCCCATATTGCAGCCATCGGTGATCAGATCCGCAATGGTGTTGTCGGATTCATGCATCACCAGTTTCATATTGGTTTTCATAAAGGACATACCCTGTGCAATGGGGTTGGGGTTCTTCCCCTCATCGTGGTATTTGTGCAGGAGGCTGTCTACCTCTGTTTTCAGCTTGTCATGTTCTCTTTTGCAGGTGTTCAGTGTCTGCTGCAGGTGGTTGGAGCGTACATAATCCAACACATCCTCAATGGATTCCACCCCCATTTTGATACCGGCATCGCATTCCCGGAGCAGTTTTATGGTATCCTGTTCGATCATTTGGTTTCTCCTTTGATTGGACTGTATC
>JAFZET010000020.1 GCA_017560565.1 Clostridia bacterium
CCATACGATTTCACGGTATTCTCCATAGGCAGAATCATCATATCCATGGATCAGATCTGCCTTGGAGTTGGCAATGATCGGCGCTACATGAGAGCAGCAGCGCATATCCGGATGATGATCTACGATCCGGTTTCCTTTTTCATCCAGGACACATTCACCGTTTTCCGTTTTCCGTGTTTTTGCAGGTGCATGGAGAAATGCATGGTAGGCATAAAAGACAATCATAAAGGAATCTGCACGTTTATCTCCCGCCTGCCGCAGAGCCGTTTCCACCCGTTCGGCCACAGTATTCAAAAATAGAATACTGGAAGCGGTATTGGCCCCGTATTTTTTCATTTCCAAACGGCAGGCAGGACAGCTGCAGGCATCGTCATTGTCGTTCAGTGCCAGACAGATTTTATCTTTGTCAGAGGTCTGAAAAGTTTCCAAAATTCTGTCGGTACAGAGGCGGATCATTTCTTCTCTAGCTAAGAGATTCCCGTGGGCTGTATAACAGAGCTGATTCTGCTTATCATTAAAATATTCCGGATGCGTTTGACCGTATTCCTCCGGGGAGATATAGCCGAAACAGTTGTGATAGGCACCGTAATTTCCTACATCATAGAAAAGATCGCGGTAGTTTTTCAGCTTCAGACGACGCTTGACAGTTTCATCAAATCGCTGGAATCCGAAGCAGCCGATCCGTGTGTCAATATCCGGAACATCGGTAATATCCAGATCCACCCACGGAAGTTCTGCCACATGGTCAATCTCATACACAGCTTCGTGGTAATATTCATAATGCAGTACCCGTTCCAGATAGCCGTATACACCGTTCAGAACCCCTCTTTCTCTGGCTGCAAAGATGAAAATACTGTTGTCTGCCGTACAGATTCTATACCCCTGATCTCCTAGCTTTGCATACTCTCCTGTAAAGCCATACTGTTTCAGAAGGACAGTATCTCCGATGGAAAACACCTTACAGGAAGGATCTGGGATGGTATCGGTAATCTCATATCGGTTTTCCACAGCTTCTGCGAGCCATGTCTGCAGTTCCTCTGCCGCAAAACGTATTTCTTCTCCGGCATTCTCCGGTATCAGAATCCTATAATCACACATAATCATTTCCCACATCCGTTTCTGTCCGGCAGATCCAGAAATACGCCGGCTTCGGTCAGTTTGTTCTGCAGAACCGTCACATCCACATCGGACATGGTACATCCGGCAGCAAGCGCCATGGAAGCAGCAATCCCAGCAGCCTGTCCAGTCAGCATGGCAGTCCCCTGAATCCGGGTGGCGGACATGGCAACATGGTCGGCAGAAATGGAACGCCCTGCAGTAGCCAGATTGGGTACTTTTCTGGTTACCAGACAACCATAGGGAATGGAGTAGTGAGGTTTCTTGATTTCGCCGCCAATGGCCATCCGCTTGCCTTTGGGATCGTGGATGTCAATGATATAGGAACCGTGGGCAATGGTGTCCGGAAATTCCTGACAACAAATGACTTCCCGTCCTCTCAGAACATAGTCTCCAACCAGCCGTCTGCTTTCCCGGATACCCAGTGTATTGGAACTTTCCATAAAATAGGCATTCTCAAATCCGGGAACAAAAGTCAAAAGAAAATCAATGATGGCAATCAGCTGCAGTCCGGCTTTTACTTCTGCATCCGAATACGCTTTGGGATCACAGGCATTGATGTTCAGCACCCGGGACATATTGATTGTGGCAACTCCGTCCCGGATGGCAGGGTACAGCCACACACGACCCTGGGGCATAGGAATATACTCGCTGTCATCCATTTCAAATCCCAGCGTTCCTGCATACGGCCACTTTGCAAATTCTTCTCTGGTGATTCCGAAGTCGGCATAGGTGATCTTTTTGTTCATGTACTGTGTGGCACGCTTTACATCCACACCGCCGAACTGCATCATGAGAGAAACCGGCTGGAGCTTTCCGGCATAATCATCCTCCGGAATGTCCGTCTGTTTGTCGTGGCTTTTCAGAAGTCCGGTATCCGCAATGTCTGCCAGTACATGCGGTTCGCTGCCGATGATCGTATCCGCTGCAGATTTTCCCATCACGTCTCCGTCTCCGGTGGTGTCGATGAAAATTTTTCCCTCTATCCGTTTCAGCCCATCCTTGGAGGATACCACCAGATACCGGATTGAACCATCCGCATCGCTGACCACATCCGTTATAAATAAATGAAAGAAAACATTCGCACCGCTGTCTTTCAGTTTGTCCAGCAGGATATATTTGTACAGGTGCAGGGAAGAAATGGGCATAATGGAAGACGCACAGTATTTTTTCGCTTTGGCAGTAACAGTATCGAGGAGTTCCTGCAGAATCCCGCCAAACGGGTGCTTTCCATCATTGCTGCGGATAGAGGAAATGGGTGCAACCAGTCCCGCAGTAGCCGCACCACCGAGGCATCCGCCGCTTTCAATCAGCAGGGTATCGGCACCGGTTCTGGCAGAAGCAATGGCCGCCGCACATCCGGAAAGCCCTCCGCCTGCCACAATAATATCTGCACTTGCCAGAATCGGCAGTGTATCGTAAAATGCTCGTTTATCCATGGATATCCTCCTGTTTCTTCCTCACCGCAGAAGGCGGCAGGCTGTAATATTTCCGAAAGGCTGTGGCAAAGTTTTTAGAACTTGTAAAACCAGTCTTTACAGCAATTTCCGCAATAGAATCTTGGGTATACAGCAGCATCTGCATAGCTTTTTCCAGTCGGTATCGCAGCAGATACTGGTGCATAGTCGTCCCCAGCTCTTCCAGCATACAGCGGTTGATGTAGGTTTTGTGAAAACGCACGGTAGTCGCAATATCTTCCTGTGACAATGGCTCTGCAAAATGCCTGTGGATATATTCCGTGGTACGGTTGACAACAACAACGGAAGCCGTTTGTTTTTCACTGCGTTCAAGCTGCA
>JAFZET010000142.1 GCA_017560565.1 Clostridia bacterium
GGATGCCATGGGAAATCTTCTGAAACCTCAGTACATCACGGAGCATTTCAAGGTAATCCTGAAGCAGAATGGGATGCGACCTATCAGATTTCACGATCTCCGCCACTCTTGTGCCAGTTTGATGCTTGCCAACGGTGTGCCGATGAAGATGATTCAGGACTGGCTCGGTCACTCAGATATGGGAACTACAGCGAATATCTACTCTCATCTGGACAGTAACAGTAAGATCGCCAGTGCAGTAACCAGTGGGAATGCCTTGGCACTCTAAAATGAAGGACGAAATTGAAAATCCTGCAAAATTTAATTCAAAAAATAACTTTCTCGCAGTTTTCTCGCAGAAAAAAGGGCAGTTTTTAGCATAGCAAAAACAGCTTTGAAATCGAAAACAAAAAAGTGGAGTGAAACACCCACAAAAACCTCGAAAACTACCCCGAAAAAGATATAAAAATGGGGCTGAAACGTGAATTTCAACCCCATAGTGGCGCAGGGTGTGGGATTCGAACCCACGCGACGTTGCCGTCAAACGGTTTTCAAGTTTTTGATGACGTTTAACAGCTGGTCCCTGTTTATCTTGGTTTTCCTCCGATTTTCCGTGAAAATCAAGCAATTTTAGCCCAGTATTGCACTTTTTTCGGAAAATTGCGAGAAAACTGCGAGAAAAATCACCCCGATTTTCAAAAAAATTGCATCGTTTTCCTGTTCCGCTGTCGGCAATACAAAGAACAGGAAGATAGAAAAATGACACAGAATGAACTGAAAAAAGAGCTTCAGCGGATGATGCAGAAGTGTCCGCAATGCATGACAACAAGTAAACTGCGCCGTTACACACTCTTAGGCAAAAACAGAATATATAATCTGATCCATTCCGGTGAGATTCCAGCCTTTATCTATCAGGGAACCTATGTGATCAACAAGGATGATGTAATCGAATACCTGTTGAAGCATAGCGAAGATACAGGCCGCAACTTTAAGGCAGGTAAGTCTGCAGTCTCAACGGAGGACATCCATGGAGCGTGAGTATAATCGTAAAACACTGGAACGGATGTTGAAGAAGTGTCCGGACTGTTTAAGACCTACTGAAATTCATCAGTGGTTCCCACTGGGCAGAAATCATGTTTACCACCTGATCAATACCGGCGAACTTCGCACCTACCGCATGACGTATGGAAACATCATCCGAAAAGAAGATCTCATCGAATACCTCCTGGATCATTGCAATGACACCCGTAAAAACATTACCATGAATCTGGTATGGGTGGCAAATCCATGACGCCCGAAATGATCCGGAGGAATTATCCTGAAGTGATTTCCTCTGAGCAGGTACGTCAGATTCTTGGTGTCAGTAAGCGTAAAGCAAGCTGGCTTCTGAACAATGGACATATCCCCTGGCAGATCAGCAAGAAAGAAACCCGCAAGTATAAGATTAAGAGGGAAGACCTGATAGCTTATCTCTGTGACTGTGAGAAACATCCGGAAAAGTATATTGTTCCCAAGGGTATGTTTTCCACAGCAAAGACAACGCAGGGAAAAGAAGAAGGTTTCCCACTGGTACTGCCGCAGGATTTTCGTGGATGGCTGGAAGCGGAATGGAATAAACTTCCGGATGTACTGACAGCAGAAAAAATCGAGAAGCGGACAGGGTACAGTAAGAAAACAATACTTCGATGGATGCGGAAAAAACGGCTGAAATGTGTGGTATTGCCGAATGACTTTGTGACCACAAAGGAGTGGCTGATTGACTTTTACTGCTGGCAGGGATATGAACCGAGATATATGTGCGAAAAACATAAGAAGCTGATACGGCGGTATTTGAAAACGAGATGAATCATAAAACGGTTGACTTGGGATTACTTAAGTCAACCGTTTTTCGTTTGTGATGAATATAAAACTTTATATTTCTCAATCTGGTTCCATAGTATCGTTACCTTACCAATTTGGTATTACGCATTCCATCACTCATTTCATCACTCATGTTGAGTGTATCAATGAGTAATGCTTTGATGGTTGAGAGTTTGTTTACTCAAGAAACAAAAAAGTCTGTATTTTCATCTAACTAATTCGAATTGTTCCGAATATCAGTTGATGAGATTCAAAATCAGGAGGTGATCCCCCCATAAACTACCCCGAAAAAGAAAGCATCATCGAACTCCCGTTATCCTCACTTCATCCTTTCCCGGATCATCCATTTCAGGTGCGGGACGACGATGCCATGAAGGAAACCGTGGAAAGTATAAAGGAATACGGTGTACTTGTGCCGATAATCGTCCGTCCAGGAGAAGAAGGAGGTTATGAAATCGTGTCAGGACATCGAAGAAAACACGCCTGTGAACTGGCTGGACTGGACAGCATTCCTGCGATAGTACGGGATATCGACCGTAATACAGCAATTATCTATATGTGTGATTCCAATCTGCAGCGTGAAAATATTCTGCCCAGCGAACGGGCGTCGGCATATAAAATGAAGTTGGAAGCGATTAAAAGGAAATCAGGTAGACATCCAAAAGATAATGTGTCTCAAGTTGAGACGAATAAACGCTCAGATGAAATTATCGCTGAGCAAGTTGGGGAAAGTCGTGCGCAAGTCCAACGGTACATCCGCCTGACCGAACTCCAACCGGAATTGCAGAAAATGGTAGACGACGGCAAAATGGCAATGACACCTGCTGTAGAAATTTCCTACCTGAAACCTACGGAACAGAAACTGCTCCTTGAAACAATAGATTCCGAACAGGTCATGCCATCACTCTCCCAGGCACAGCGGATGAAGAAACTCTCCCAAACCGGTGATCTAAATGAAGACACCATGCTCGGGATCATGATGGAACAGAAAAAGCCTGAGAAAATGGACATAACAATCCCTGCCGAAGTTCTGCAGAAATACTTCCCCCGATCATACACGCCGCAGAAGATGCAGGAAACCATTATAAAACTGCTGGAAAGCTGGCAGAAGAAACGTCAGCAGCAACTGCAGCGGTAAATCGAATACACACCACAGATGATATGTCAAAACGGCATATCTTTTTTCATTTTGTAAGAAGGAGGAAAACAATGTCGGTATTTCGTGTAGAAAAAAGCCGTGAATTTACGGTGATCGCAAACTGTGTATTCAAAGACAGAACACTGTCCGCCAAAGCCAAAGGATTGCTTGTAGAAATGCTGTCCCTGCCGGAGAA
>JAFZET010000143.1 GCA_017560565.1 Clostridia bacterium
AATTTCGGCATTTTGCACAAAATAGACAACAAATGAGGTAGCGTTATGTTTAAGAAGGGTAAACACTGGACGAAAAGCAAGAATGTCAACAGCAAGCGATACAAGAATGACCTGGCCAATTATCTGAACGGACGGAGCCTGAAATGCGTAACGGAAAAGATCGAAGGCATTGAAGAGGTGGTGGCAAAAAAAGGTTCCATTATCCGGAAAGAGGACGAGCTTCTGGTGTATGCCAGCCAGGATGTGGTCATGCGTGCCAATGTGCTGGATCTGCAGGCATGGGAGCTGTTGTCCCTGGAGGGTGTTGTCATCACGGCTCCCGATCTGGAACATGGCGGCGAGGAGAGAACCATTGTGGCGTATTACAGCTACTGGCGGGAACTGGATGACTGAACGCAGATTTACGGCAGTCTGGCGGTGGAGAGAACCGCTGCGTTCATGGAGTTTCCTGTTTGTGAGGCTGAGCGGGAAGTGAATCCGAACCGCTTTGCTGTAGCTTGTGGGGACATTTGTCCGTGAAACACCCCCTGGTTGGGCTGACAGAGATAAAGGTCGGGCAGTCGGTGGAGAGAACCGCTGCGTTCATGGAGTTTCCTGTCTGTGAGGCTGAGCGGGAAGTGAATCCGGACCGCTTTGCTGTAGCTTGTGGGGATATCTGTACGTGAAACTCCCCCCTGGTTGGGCTGACAGAGATAAAGACCGGGCAGTCGGTGGATGGTACTATATAATAAATAAAAGGTAGAGAATATTTTTATGGAACTGGGGATAGATGCCGCCTGGGCGGGGAAAACCATCAGAGAGGTGCTGCAGCGGGAGCTGGGGTATTCCTCCAATCTGATCAAAAAACTGAAATTTTCCGAGGGCGGGATCCTGGTCAACGGCCAGTTCCGGACGGTTCGGTATGTGCTGTGCGAAGGGGATGTGCTTTCTCTGAAGGTGGAGGATTCGGCAGAGGATGTGAGTCCTTATACCATTGCGGCGGAGCTGCCTATTGATGTGGTGTATGAGGATGACTGGATCACGGTGGTGAACAAGCCTGCGGATATGCCCGCACACCCCTCCCTGGGACACCGGCTGGATACGGTTTCCAATGCGCTGGCGTGGCGGTACCGGGAGAGGCCCTATGTATTCCGCCCGGTGAACCGGCTGGACAGAGACACCAGCGGCTGTATGCTGACCGCTAACACCCGGGATGCTTCCTATAAAATGTATACATACATGACCACCGGACAGATCTCCAAGACCTATCTGGCAGTGCTGGACGGCGTACCTGCGGAAAGGAGCGGGCGGCTGACCTCCTGGATGCATCGGGTGGGAGACAGCATTATTAAGCGGGAGGAAACGTCCCCGGATGCGCCGGATGCTAAAATTGCCCTGACCGATTATCAGGTGCTCTGGGAGAACGGGAAGCATTCCGTGGTCATGGCCCATCCCATTACCGGACGGACCCACCAGATCCGGGTGCAGTTTGCCGGGATCGGCTGTCCTGTCACGGGGGATGATCTGTACGGTGCGGCTTCTCCCCATATCGGCAGACACGCCCTTCATTCCTATCTGACCTGTTTCCCCCATCCGGCAGACGGCAGAGAGATGAACCTGACCGCACCGCTGCACGAAGATATGCTGCTCCTGCTGGATGCAGTGACCGGAGAAAGAGAAACGGTTCTGGCGGCGGCAGAAGCCTACTGCAAAAACGCAATTCCCCTGATGAGAAAGGAAATTCCCTATGGTGACGAGGATCTTTAGGCGAATCCATCGCTGGCTGCCGGCGGCTTGTCTGCCCATCTGGCTTCTGACCCTGGCGGCGGCGGTCTGTCATATTGTTTTTATCTATAACCGTACTTTTGCGGACTGGTTCAATGCCCATATCAGCACAGCCCTCCGGAGTCTGACGGCTCATCTGACCGGGTGGATCCCCTTTTCACTGGCAGAAACCATCATACTGAGCCTGCCGGTTACGGTGACGGTACTGCTGGTGGTCTGCATACGGAAAGCCTCACGGGGAAAACGGTATGCGGTACGGGTGATTGCGGGACTTCTGGCACTGGCGGCGGTGATGTATGCGCTGTTTGTTG
This sequence comes from Clostridia bacterium, assembly GCA_017560565.1. Lineage (GTDB taxonomy): Bacteria > Bacillota > Clostridia > Oscillospirales > CAG-272 > UMGS1696. The sequence continues at coordinate 2,076 of JAFZET010000143.1, forward strand.
CCACCTTTGCAGCCGGGTACCGTGGAACACCGGTGAACCGGAAGCTGGGGCTGGACAGGCAGGAGGTTTCTGCAAAGGAACTGTATGAAACAGCCATGATCGTTGTGGAGCGGCTGAATGCGCTGGCGGACGATGTATATTATGTGGAAACCACCGGTTCGGTGCGGCCGTATGATCATCAGAAGACGGTGGAGCTCTGTCTGGATTCCTACGAAAAGCTGGCGGCGGAGCATGATTTTCTGCCGGTGCTGGATGTGCCGGTGAAACAGATCACGCTGTCTTCTCTGATGACCTACACCCACATCTCCGGGATGTACACTTACTTTACCGGGGAAGCCAATCTGAATACCAATTACCCCTATTTTGTCAATGTTTACACCACGGCGCACGAAATGGCGCACCAGAGAGGGATCTCACGGGAGAATGAAGCGAATTTTCTGGCGTATCTGGTGTGTATCGGGTCAGAAGATCCGTATATGCAGTACAGTGGGTATCTGAATATGTATGAATACCTGGCGTCCCCGCTGTATATGGCGTCTCCCGAACTGTATTCCAAAGCGGCAAGAGCACTGGACAGCCGGGTGCGGTATGATCTGCAGTGCTACAGTGATTTCTTTGACAAATACCGGGACAATGCGGCGGCGGAGGTCAGTGAAGCGGTGAACAACACCTATCTGGTGCTGCAGGGCACGGCAGAAGGTACACGCAGCTACGGTATGGTGGTGGATCTGGCAGTAGCGTATCATCTGCATACGGATGCTGCCGTGGATGAGGAAGGAAAATGACCATGAAACGGATCTGGATTCCGATGGTGCTGGCGATACTGGTTTCGCTGGGGATAGGCATTGGCGTTCTGGCGGATGGCTCTGCTGTGCCGTCCCTGTTTCACAACGATGAAGCCTGGTACAAGGACAGTGTAGCGCCTCTGCTGGTGAAGGACAGCATATACCATGTGCCGGCGGATATGTTCGGTATGTTTGGGGAGATCGGGGTATCCTGGCATCGGGAAGAGGAAAACCTGCTGATAACCCATACGGACGGTACGTATGTTTCTCTGCTGTTCAGTACCAAAACGGCAGTGGTCAACGGGCAGATTCAGGAAAATATCAGCGTATTCCGGGAGAACGGATATACCTATGTGGATGCGGAATGGCTTGCCGGGATCTTTTCGCTGGTCTGTGAGTATGCCCAGAGTGAGGACGGGCGTATGATCCTCCGTATTGCAGAAATCGGCGCAGTCAGAAGTATGGAAGAACTGCTTTCCCGGTATACGGCGGAATACACACCGGCGGAAACAAAAGAACCGGAAACCGGAGAGCCGGAGCCCCAGCCGGGAGATGGGATCAAACGGATTTTCATTGTCACCGACGATAATTATGAGAAAACCGGAACGGTTCCGGCGGAAGACATTGTGGAAAGCAGCGGGATGGTCTGCACGCTCTTCTTCCATCAGCGGACGAAGGATGCAAAACTGATGGAATACGGTTTTCTCGGAGACGGCGGAATCTGTGTGGGTTCTGTGGAGGAAGCAGAGACAATGAACGCCAGACTGAAGAAACTGGGCTGCCGGCGGATGGGGCTGGTGCTTCCCGCAGACGAAAATACAGACAGGGACGCTCTCCGGCAGGCAGGGTATGTGGTGGTGGAACCGGATTTTACTGTGACGCCAACAACGGATCCGGATCTGCTGTATGAGGAGCTGTATGCATGGATGCTGGAAAACGATACGGCAGTGGTTCGGGTAGGCTGGGACGGATGTTCTCAGCGGATGCTGGCACTGCTGTGCAATCTGACCGCCAATCCGGAATGGTGCCGGTCGGATGTACTGCTGCCGTAAGGAAAGGTGAATAAATATGGAAGCAAACGGAAAGAAAAAGATCCTCATTGTGGAGGACGAAAAAAATATCGCACAGGTACTGGCATACAACATCAAAAAGGAAGGGTATGACTGTACC
>JAFZET010000144.1 GCA_017560565.1 Clostridia bacterium
AAGGTTCCGGATAACGGTATTTTGTGTCTGAAGCTTAGAATTCATTATGATACCGACTATCTGGATCTGGTTGATGCTGAGATTGTAAAATTGTTCGGCACCATGTCCAATCAGGGGAATCTGAATGCCAATCCCTTTGTAGTTACGTGGGATACGGAGAATCCTTCCTATAAAACCGGCAAACTCATGACACTGACTTTTGCAGCAAAAGATCTTGAAACGCTGCCTGCCGGTGAAGAACTGATTACGGTTGAATGTGCAGAGCTGTATATGTATGCAGCAGATGGTCGTACCCCTATTGATGCGGAGTACAAAATGAATCAGCCCGATGTTTATGTTGCCTCCCCTGTGGATGCAGACGGTAACGGTTCTGTAAATACAGACGATGCCCTGTACCTGCTCCGCCACTCCATGCTGCCCGAGCGGTATCCTGTAGATGTGGATGTGGATCTCAACGGTGACGGCGTTGTTGACGGAAGAGATGCAGAAATGCTGTACAAGATGGTTTCATAAATTTGCTGCTCACGGTCAATGAAATAAAAACAGAAAATGTCCAGTCCGGGAATTCTGATCGGATTGGACATTTTTTTGATTCTGTGAATGTGTACGGAAAATTGAAAATCAGGCGAGACAGATCTCCAGCGCAGCCACTCCGGCAGCCGGAAGAATATAGTTCCCGCCGGTGACCGCTTTTTCCACAGGATGGAACAGATCCGGGATCATGGGTGTGATTTCCTCCATGGCATCATGGGCGATCTCGTAAGCGGTGACAGAGAAGGGGGGATTTCCGGCAGGCTGCAGAAGAATATCCTTTGCAGCACATCGATCGGTATTCACCAGATGCAGATAAACCGTTTTTCCGTCTGCAGACAGGCTGGCGTTCACATCCACACCGCTGCATTCACAGGTACAGTCCAGTGCATGAGTGCCGATGTGATGCCGGAACAGCTTCATCACTTCGCCCACCGGCTGCAGATAGGCTTCTCCGTCCCGGATGGGTGTGGGCAGCATCAGGGCATTTACCTGCCAGCGATTGCCGAAGAAATCCGCCAGCGTAGCAATGTCCAGTATATCCGAAGCCTTTTCGATCACTGAAAGACAGCGTGCATACGCCACGCCGGCACCCCAGGATGACAGTACCTCACAGCGGTTTCTGCCCTGCAGAGAATAGTGCCCTTCCGTCATGGCAAGCCGCTTGCCGAAGGGAGAAACTTCTGCCCGCATTTTTGCAATCTGTGCTTCCAGTGTATCTCTGGCGTGGGTCATGAGATAGTACCAGGTCAGATCGGGATCTTTTCTGTATTCCGTACCGTACAGGGGAGAGTTTTCGTCCCCTTTGCCGAAGTGGTGATGGAACGCAATGTGGCTGATCCGTTCCCCAAGCTCTTCGCACATCCTCGGTGCCCAGCCGCTGTCACCCCAGGCAAGCAGATGAATGTCCGGATCCGCCTCCAGCATGGCATCGGCAAATGCGGCTGTCTTCTGTACGGCAGTCTCACAGTCAAACCCCCGCCTGTCGTAAGAGGTTTCGTTGCCGATCTGCCACCAGCGGATAGTATACGGTTCTTTTACGCCGTGGGACAGACGAAGCGCATCGTCCGGATCGTTGGCATAGCGAACCCATGCGGCGGCTTCTGCGGCAGTGCCCAGTCTATCCATCCCCGGTTTGGGATAAGCCCAGTGCATCCGTCCGTCCGATTCCATGTTGACTACCATCAGGGGTTCCGCACCTACCAGACGGCAAAGGTCAGCTACTTCATGGGTACCCACCTGATTGCTGAACATACCGTCCCAGCAGAGGTTGTGCATGGGAATACGGTTCTCCCTTGGTCCCACTGCTTCCTGCCAGTGGTAGTAGGAAGCAAAGCACCCGCCCCAGCGGATCATGGCAGGTCCCAGCTCCCGGATCTTCTCCACCAGCTTGGGATGCCAGCAGTCGTTCAGATAATCCCATCCCGCATCCACGGAAGCATCAGCCGTTCCCAGAGGTTCGGCAAACTGCATGAACAGATAGGGGGATATCGTATGTCTGGGTGTCAGATCGATCTTTATTTTCATGGGTAAAGCCTCCGTTTTTTTCTATCATACCACATTTGGCGGGACGGAAAATGAATGAAATGTAACTTTTGGACAGAAATATACAGAAATGGATGACAAGATTTAGAAAATATGGTATACTATCCACGGAAGTCCGGCAGGAACGAAACAATATTTCTAAATTTTACAGAACAAAGGAGAAATACCATGTCCAGCTACGTAACACGCAAAACGCCCGGCGATACCGTGTGGTTCCGGCATGACCGTTTCGGTATGTTCATCCACTGGGGGCTGTACGCCATGCCCGCCCGTCATGAATGGATCAAGACCCGTGAGATGATTTCGGAAGAAAAGTATGACCTGTATTTCAAGTATTTTGATCCCGATCTGTACGACCCGAAGGAATGGGCGCGTCAGGCAAAAGCCGCCGGGATGAAGTATGTGGTGCTGACCTCCAAGCATCATGAAGGCTTCTGTATGTGGGATTCTCAGTACACAGACTATAAATGCACCAATACTCCCGCAGGACGGGATCTGGTGAAAGAATATGTGGAAGCATTCCGTGCGGAAGGACTCCGGATCGGGTTCTATTACTCCCTGATCGACTGGCACCATCCGGACTATCCCATCGACCGGAATCATCCCCGCCGTACCCATCCCGATGCAAAGGAAATGAACAAAACCCGGGATATGAAAAAGTACGCAAAGTATATGCGGGATCAGGTGACGGAACTGCTGACAAACTACGGTAAGATCGATATCCTGTGGTTTGACTTCTCCTATCCCGGAGAACCCGGTTCCGATGATCCGCTGAAGATGGGGAAGGGCAAGGATGACTGGGAAGCCGAGGAGCTGATCGCTACCGCCCGTGCTATCCAGCCGGATATCATCATCGACAACCGTACCCAGATCGAACAGGATATATGGACACCAGAACAGTACCAGCCCAAGGAATGGGTGAAAGATAAGGACGGAAATCTGGTGACATGGGAAGCCTGTCAGACCTTCTCCGGCTCCTGGGGTTACTATCGGGACGAACAGACCTGGAAATCCCCGGAAATGCTGATCCAGATGCTGATCAATACCGTTTCCATCGGCGGCAATCTGCTGATGAATGTGGGACCCACCTCACGGGGCTACATTGACTACCGTGCGGAAGCGGCTCTGAAAACCTATGCCGACTGGATGAAGTACAACAGCC
>JAFZET010000145.1 GCA_017560565.1 Clostridia bacterium
AGCTGACCGGACGGATATTCATAGCGGCGATCCGGAAGTTTCTGGAACACCAGAGTGCAAGGAAACAGCAAAAAAGTACCGTAATCCCTCATGGAAAACAGTCTGTAAAACAGCTTATCGGACAGAATCAGGGTGTCACCACCATCGAAAGCAGTGATCCCCATATCAGAGCCTTTGAGAAAGTTGCCCGGAAGTACGGTGTGGATTACGCCATCAAGAAAGTCCGTGACGAAAACGGCAAGCACAAATACATCATCTTCTTCAAGGGCAGGGACAACGATGCTATTACCGCCGCATTCCGGGAATATACCGCAAAAGCCATGGAAAAAGCAAAGAAACCGTCCATTCTGAAGAAGCTCCAGGAGATCGGTGAGAAAACACATAACATGGTACTGGAACGAACCAAAAACAAGCAGAGGGGACAGACCAGATGAAAAAGAATCTGAAAAAGACGATCATCCAGTGTGTCCCCTATCTGTTTATCGGTCTGTTTGCTACAAAGCTGGGGCAGATGTGGCGGTATACATCCGGTGCAGATCTTGGGGAGCGAATTCTGAATCTGGGCGAAGGGTTCTTTCTGGCTCTGGAATCCCCTCTGCCCAGCTTCCACCCGTTTGACCTTATTGTCGGTCTGGCAGTTGCCGTAATCTTCCGGCTGATCGTGTATGGAAAATCTAAAAACGTGAAGAAATATCGCCGGAATGAAGAATACGGTTCAGCCCGTTGGGGGAAAACGGAAGATATTGCTCCCTACGTGGATCCCGACTTCCGGAACAACGTGATTCTTACCCAGACGGAATCTCTCACCATGAACAGCCGACCCAAAGATCCCAAAACCGCAAGGAACAAAAACGTGCTGATTGTGGGCGGTTCCGGCTCCGGTAAGACCCGGTTCTGGCTGAAACCGAACCTCATGCAGTGTAATTCTGAGAAGTTTCCCACAAGTTTCGTGATTACGGATCCCAAGGGAAGCCTGATAAACGAAACCGGGAAGATGCTTCTGAAGTACGGGTACAAAATCAAGGTTCTCAACACGATCAACTTCAAAAAGTCTATGAAATACAATCCTTTCGCCTACATCCACAGCGAGAAAGATATTCTGAAACTGGTGACCTGCCTGATCCAGAATACCAAAGGAGAAGGAAAAGGCGGAGATGATTTCTGGGTCAAAGCGGAAACCCTGCTGTACACCGCACTGATCGGATATATCTGGTACGAAGGTCCCGAAGAAGAACGGAACTTTACGACCCTCATCAATCTGATCAACATGATGGAGGTCAGAGAAGATGATGAGGAGTTTGAGAATGATGTGGACATTCTGTTCAAGGAACTGAAAGCCAAGGATCCCAACCACTTCGCCGTCCGGCAGTATGCCAAGTATAAACTGGCTGCCGGTAAGACTGCTAAGAGTATCCTTGTGAGCTGCGGTGCACGTCTGGCAGTATTCGATATTGCGGAACTGCGGGATGTGATGGAGTATGACGAACTGGAACTGGACAAGCTGGGGGACAGAAAAACTGCTCTGTTCCTCATCATGTCCGACACGGACGACAGCTTCAATTTCCTCATTTCTATGTGCTATACACAGCTTTTCAACATCCTCTGTGAAAAAGCGGACGATGTATACGGCGGCAGGCTTCCTGTTCATGTCCGCTGTCTGATCGACGAAGCGGCAAATATCGGGCAGATTCCGAAACTGGAAAAGCTGGTGGCCACGATCCGATCCCGTGAAATCTCCTGTTGTCTGGTTCTGCAGGCGCAGTCACAGCTCAAAGCATTGTACCGTGACAACGCCGACACAATCATCGGCAACATGGATTCCCGCATCTTCCTCGGCGGTTCCGAACCGACTACGCTGAAAGAACTCTCTACCGCATTGGGTAAGGAAACCATCGACCTTGCCAATGCCAGCGAAAACCGGGGGAAAGAAGTCTCCCACGGTTTGTCCTATCAGAAGCTCGGCAAGGAACTCGCTTCTGTTGATGAACTGGCTGTCCTCGATGGCGGCAAGTGTATCCTGCAGCTCCGTGGGGTACGTCCGTTTTTATCCGATAAATATGATATAACCAAACACCCGAATTATAAATACCTCTCAGACGCTGACGAAAAAAATGCATTCAACATAGAGAAATTCCTCTCGACTAAACTAAAGACAAACCCCAACGATACCTATGATGTTTATGAAATCCCCGAATCCGCTGAATCGTAATCGGCGGAAATTTTTATTGTAAAGGCAGGTGACATTCCGGCACTGTTCGTAAACATCTGATTCCACCTATCCGTGCAGATCCCGGGATTCCATATATACACCAATCAAAACCAAATCAAAAAGCGGCACAAAATGTGTCGGGAAAGGTAAAAAACTATATGGAATTCTTCAACTCTGCAGTAGAAACTTTGCAGACCCTTGTTGTGGCACTCGGCGGTGCGCTCTGTGTATGGGGCGGCATCAACCTTCTGGAAGGGTATGGTTCCGATAACCCCGGTGCCAAGTCCCAGGGTGTCAAGCAGCTTGTCGCCGGTGGCGGTGTTGCCCTCATCGGCATCACCCTGATCCCCCTGCTGTCCGGTCTGCTCGGCTGATCCGGTGAAACAACATAAATCCTATATGGTGTATATCCCCTGCGGAAATTTCTCCGTAGGGGACAATATACCGGAAAGGAGTAAGCCATAGACGCAATCAAAGAAGCCATAACCGAATGGCTTACGGAACTGCTTGTCAGCGGCACCATGAACAACCTGACGGGACTGTTCGATACCGTCAACGAAAAAGTCGGGGACATCTCCGCACAGGTGGGACAGACCCCCGCCGGGTGGAACAGCAGCGTGTACAGCATGATCCACACCCTGTCGGAAAACGTAATTGTTCCCATCGCCGGTCTGATTCTGGCATTCATTATGACACTGGAATTCATCCAGATCATCATTGAACGCAACAACCTGCACGATTTTGAAATCTCCAACATCTACAAATGGATGTTCAAGACAGCCTGTGCAACCCTGATTGTAACAAACACATGGAATATCGTCATGGCGGTGTTTGATATTTCCCAAAGCATAGTCAGTGACGCATCCGGCATCATGGTGTCCGATGCCACACTGAATTTTGAATCCCTCATACATGACCTTGAATCACGCCTGGAAGCAATGGAACTGGGTGAGCTGTTCGGAATCTGGATGCAGTCTTTCCTTGTGGGAATCTGTATGCACATTCTGACAATCTGCATTTTCCTGATCTCTTTCGGGAGGATGATAGAAATCTACATCGTGACATCTGTTGCACCCATTCCCATGGCAACCATGATGAACCGGGAAAGCAGCCACATGGGGCAGAATTATCTGAAATCTCTCGGTGCGCTTGGCTTGCAGGCGTTCCTGATTATTATCTGCGTAGCGATTTATGCGGCACTGGTACAGAATATTGCGGTGGCGGGGGATATTTCCTACGCTATCTGGACTTGCATGGGGTACACGGTATTGCTGTGCTTCTCTCTGTTCAAAACCGGTAGTCTGGCGAAATCCCTGCTCGGGGCTCACTGATGGAGGTGATACTATCGCATACGTTCCCGTCCCAAAAGACCTAACCCATGTCAAAACCAAATTCCTGTTCAACTTAACGAAGCGGCAGCTTGTCTGCTTCGGCGGCGGTGCGCTGGTCGGTGTACCGCTGTTTTTCCTCACAAAACCATACATCGGCACAAGTACGGCGGCACTCATCATGGTATTCCTGATGCTGCCGTTTTTTCTTTTGGCTCTGTACGAAAAGAACGGTCAGCCACTGGAAAAGGTGGCAAAGAACATGGCGAATGTCCTGTTCCTGCGCCCGAAAATCCGGCTTTACCGTACCAACAACTTCTAC
>JAFZET010000146.1 GCA_017560565.1 Clostridia bacterium
AATGGTGGATGAAAACATCTCCACCCCCGCCATCCGGTACGCCATTGACAACGGCGTGAACTATATGGATACGGCGTATGTGTATTCCGGTCAGAAGAATGAAACCATGCTGGGTCATGCCCTGCGGGACGGCTACAGAGAAAAGGTGTATGTTGCCACCAAGCTGCCCACCTGGGCCTGCAATACAAGGGAAGACATGGACAGAATTCTGGACGAATCCCTTGCCCGTCTGGAAACAACATGGATCGACTTTTACCTGATCCACGCTGTAAACAAAGACAGCTGGAAAAAGATGATGGATTTGGGGGTTCTGGAATTTCTGGACAGTGCCAAGGCTTCCGGTAAGATCCGGTACGCCTGCTTCTCTTTCCATGACAACTATGACACCTTCAAAACGATTCTGGATGCCTACGACTGGGATATGTGCCAGATCCAGTTCAATTTCATGGATGTGGAAAACCAGGCAGGGCTGAAGGGTCTGAAGCTGGCAGGAGAGAGAGGGATTCCCGTGGTCATCATGGAAGGACTGCTGGGCGGCAAACTGGCAAACGCACCGGACAATGTGCAGGCTCTGTACAACAGCTGGCCGGAACAGCGTTCTCCCGTGGAATGGGCGTTCCGCTGGCTGTGCAATTTCCAGGAAGTGGCAACGGTACTCTCTGGCGTGACCAGTCTGGAAATGACCAAAGCCAATATCGATATTTTCAGCCGCTGCGAAGCGGGCTGCATGAGCGAAGATGAACTGGCGCTGATCGACAGGGTACGGGAAGCCTACCTGAGCCGTACCAAAATCGGATGCACCGGCTGCCGGTATTGTATGCCCTGCCCGAATGAAGTGGATATCCCCGGTATCTTCTCCACCTGGAACGACCTGAGCCTGTACGCCCGTGAGCTGTCCGGCAACCGCCGCTATGCCAAGAAGCTGGCAGAGGGCAAGGGCGCAGATAAATGTATCGAATGCGGTGCCTGTGAGGGCGTGTGTCCCCAGCAGCTGTCCATCATCGATGCCTTGAAGCTGGCGCACAGCGAAATGGTGTAAAAGTTTTCGTAACGGAATTGTAAACAAAATGCAAAAAGCGTGACAGCAGACCGAAAATATGGTATAATGTCTCGGTTAAAGCCGGAATACTGCCGGTTTATATTTAAATAAGGGAAGAAAAATACATGATGAACAAGAAAATTGCCAGTGTTCTGCTGGTCGGTCTGCTTTCTCTCTCCATCGTTTCCTGCGGCAGCGGTTCCGGAGTGACCATCGACAGTGTGGAATCCGGATATCTGGACGCCGAAAAGTTTGATTACGAAAATGCGGATCTGTCTCAGTACGTAACGTTGGGTGTCTACGAAGGTCTGTCTGCTGTGCGTGCAAAGGTCAACGTAACCGAAGCGGAACTGGATACGGAAATCGAAAATCTGCTGAGTTCCTATGGACATTATGAAGAAAAGACCGACTGTCAGGTAAAAGAGGGCGATACCGTACGGGCTGACTATACCGGCTATCTGGACGGCGTGGCTTTTGAGGGCGGTACGGCAACCGATCAGGAAATCACCGCCGCTTCCAACACCGGATATATCCCCGGCTTTGCGGAAGCCTTTATCGGGCAGATGACCGGCGTGGAATTCGCATTTGATGTGACTTTCCCGGAAGACTACGGCAATGCGGATATGGCAGGGAAGGAAGTTACCTTTGTCTGCACTGCCCATGCCGTTCTGGGAGACGAGCTTATCATTCCCGAGCTGACCGACGCTTTTGTAAGCGAAACTTTCGGCTATACCAATGTTGAAGAGTTCCGAATCCTGTTCCGGGATTCCGTGGAAACACAGAGAGGCTACGAAAACGACAGTGCCATGTATTCCAGCCTGTGGACCCAGATCGTGGAAAACAGCACCGTAAAAGCCTATCCGGACGGGGAAGTGGACCGGCTGTACAACGAATCCCGTTCCATGTACGAATACTACGCCGAAATGTATGGTGTGGATTATGATACCTTTCTTTCTACATACGTGGGTGTGACGGATGAACAGCTGAAAACCGATGCAGAGCTGTATGTTAAGGAAGATCTGGTTCTGTACTCCCTGATCGATGTCATGGGTACGGAGCTGACCGATGAAGAATACAGTACCGGACGGGATTTTCTGGCAGAAATGTACGCCATGACCCCGGAAGAATTTGAAACCTACTACGGCGAAGACGCCATCCGTGCTACCCTGAACTGGGAAGATGTGATGAAAGCCGTAGCTGCAGTCTCCAACATCACGGAAGAATAAGAACAAAAAATGTACAGCACACAATCCCCCTTGACAAAGGCGGGAAAGTGTGCTATACTTTTTACAAAGAAAAGATGAAAAGATGAAATGAGGGAGAAAATGCACATCTGAATCCGATAAACAAAACGGAAGAAAAATTCCCGTGTGCGGGGCGTTTTGTTTGTGCGGAATCGGATGGTCAGTTTTCGCCCTTTTGTTGTGCGCTTCTTTGGCACTACGGCTGATATACTGTCCGCAGATCCGCCTGACACCTCGGCGGGAAGCGGATTTTTGTATTTTGGAAAGAAGGGATGTATATGCTGCAGGCTGTTCATGTGACACTGACACACACCAAGGATTCCCGTGTGCTGGTACAGGATCTGAGCTTTACCGTAAACGATCACCAGAAAACCGTCATTATCGGGGAGGAGGGCAACGGAAAAAGTACCCTCCTGCGGCTGATCCACAATCCGGCACTGACGGAGGACTATATAGAAGTCACCGGACAGATCCGGAAAAACGGGATGCGGAGTGGCTACCTGAGCCAGGAGTTGACAGAAACGGAGCTGGCTGTGCCGGTATACGAATATATGGCGGAAATGCCCGGGTACAGCGATGCCACACCCAGAGAGCTGGCATCCGTCTGCCGGCAGGTAGGTCTGGAAATGGAAATGCTTTACGATGACCGCCCCATGGGGACGCTGTCCGGCGGGGAAAAAGTGCGTATCCGTCTGGCGGGGCTGCTGCTTTCGGAACCGGATATCCTGCTGTTGGACGAACCTTCCGCCAATCTGGATATCGAGGGTCTGGTTTGGCTGGAAGGGTATCTGAAATCCTGCCGGATGCCGGTGCTGTTTATTTCCCATGACGAAACCCTGATCGAAGTCTGTGCGGATTCCGTGATCCATCTGGAACAGACCATCCGCAAGACGGTGCCCCGGAGCAGCTTCCACCGGATCCCGTATACGGAATACGTCCGGCAGAGAGGGGATGCGCTGGTAAAGAACGAGCAGATTGCCGAAAAAGAAAAGGCGGAATTCCGGAAGAAAATGGAACGGTACCGACAGATCTGCCAGAAGGTAGAGCACCAGCAGAACACCATCTCCCGGGCAGACCCCCATGGCGGACGGATGCTGAAAAAGAAAATGCACACGGTCAAAGCCATGGGCAGACGGTTTGAGAAGGAAGAAGCCAACCTGACGAAAAAGATCGATGTGGAAGAATCCATCATGATCGCCTTTCCGGAGGATATCGCCCATCCTGCCGGGAAAACCATACTGGAATACCGTCTGGACAGCCTGACAAGCCCGGACGGCACCGAACTGGCAGAGAATATCGAGCTGCAGGTGTCCGGCGGAGAAAAGGTCTGCATCATCGGGCGCAATGGAATGGGGAAAACCACCCTGCTGAAGAAGATATGGGAGACACTGGAAAAACGTCCCGATCTGCACCCTGCCTATATGCCCCAGGAATACAGCGACCTCTTGGACTTTGCCATGACCCCCACGGAGTTTCTCATGCGGCGGGGACTGGAACGGAGCAGGGTACGTACCTATCTGGGCAGCGTGAAGTTTACCCCGGACGAGATGAGCCATCCCATCGGAGAACTCTCCGGCGGGCAGA
>JAFZET010000147.1 GCA_017560565.1 Clostridia bacterium
ATGGGAATCACCAGGTTCCGTTTTATATTTCAAACGCCAAAAGTGTGCGAGCGGAATTCCATTCTTGGTCTTACAGCGCAATTCTCTCGCCCATGTTCATGATACTGATTTCTTCGGTGCGTGCGATGCGGATGGAATCGGCAGTGGATTCGGGCAGACATCTGGTAACGGGGAGCCCTTTTACGAGACAATCGGTGAAATAACGGATTTCTGCGGTATAAGGGCAGGCTGCGGGATATTTTTCGTTCAGGTCAATGGTTTCGCCGTCCGCTTTACAGAGCTTGAATACCTGTCTGTCGCCGACAACGGTCTGGATCATGTGCCCCTTTTCAAAGTCAACACGGTAGATCCGACCGTAATGAGACTGGTTGTTTGTTACCCAGCCGCCGGTGGAGTGGTTGTAAAGACCGCCTTCATAGTAGTAGTTGGTGCTTACATAATCCACGCCGTCGCCTTCGATATAGGTGCCGCCGCCGGAAGAAATGTACTTCGGAACGCCGAACAGGGAATTGAGAAGGTCAACGTCATGAACGTGCAGGTCAAGCAGTGCACCTCCGGAGCGTTCCCCTTTCAGGAACCAGTTGTCCCAGCCCCATGTCGGGGTACCGTCATCCCGTTTGAAGCACGCATGACGCACCGCACCCAGTTCCCCGGATGCCATATAATCCCGTACAGCATCAGCGAAATTGCTGAAACGGCAGCACTGTGCAACCATGAGCAGTCTGCCGGTTTTTTTTGCGGTTTCGCACATCTGCATACAGAGCTCGTAGCTGAGTGCCATCGGCTTTTCAACAAGAACATTGTAGCCAAGCTCCATAGCCTTGATGGCAGCCGGAGCGTGCAGGAAGGTCGGCAGACAGATATCAACAAAATCGAGCTTGCCGACTTCTGCTTCCAGCAGTTCGTTGTAGTCTGCATATTTCCGGGGTACGTCATGCTTTTCGAGCATTTCGGGACGAATGTCAGCAATGGCATCGACAGCGATTTCAATTCCTTCATTGTTTAAGTTCTCGTAGCCTGCGTAGTGGACACTGGTGATACCGCCCTGACCGATAATTCCTACTCTGAGCATAATACTTTCCTCCGTTATGAGCATTGTTATGTTAAGTTATGCTGCGAACCGTGATACTGTCCTGTGTGAACGAAATATTGTTGACTCCTTCGAGGAGCAGCTTGAACGGTCGGTTTGCCGGTGAGCCGGATCAGCCGCCAAGGTATGCTTTCTGTACCATTTCACTGGCAGCCAGTTCCGCACCGGTGCCGGTGAGAACGATCCTGCCGTTTTCCAGAACATACGCCCGGTCGGAGATGGCAAGAGACTTACCTGCGTTCTGTTCCACCAGAAGAATGGTAGTACCGTCCCGGTTGATATCCTTGATGATCTCAAATACCTGATCCACCAAGAGCGGGGAAAGACCCATGGAAGGTTCGTCCAGCATCAGCAGCTTGGGGTGACTCATGATGGCGCGCCCCATGGCAAGCATCTGCTGTTCCCCACCGGACAGGGTACCGGCGATCTGGTTTTTCCGCTCCGCCAGACGGGGAAAACGGGTATATACCGCATCAATGTCGTTTTTGAATCCGGAGGTATCCTTGATGGAGTAGGCACCCATCAGCAGATTTTCGTATACAGTCAGTTCCTGGAAGATCCGGCGTCCCTCGGGAACCTGGGTCATACCGAGATGCACGATCTTGTGGCAGGGTGTTTTTGTAATGTCATGACCGTCAAAGGTGACCGTTCCGGTACGGGAGGGAATGAGCCCTACCACGGACTGCATGGTTGTGGTTTTGCCAGCACCGTTGGCACCGATGAGGGTAACGATTTCCCCTTCGTTGACTTCAAAACTGATGCCCTTGAGCGCACAGATGACACCGTAGTAGACGGAGAGATTGTTTACACTTAATAAAGCCATGTTAACCTCCGATGTAAGCCCGGATAACTTCGGGATCCTGCAGGGCAGATTTTGTGTCGCCTTCCGCAAGAACCGTACCGAAGTTCAGAACCGTTACGCTGTCGCAGAGTCCGGCTACGAATTTCATGTCGTGTTCGATCAGCAGGATGGTCATGTCGAAATGATCCCGGATGAAACGGATGGTTTTCTCCAGATCTTCGGTTTCATGGGGGTTCATACCTGCGGCAGGTTCGTCCAGCAGCAGCAGTTTGGGATTTGTCGCCAGCGCACGGGCGATCTCCAGTTTCCGCTGTTTTCCGTAAGGCAGGTTGCAGGCCAGATTGTTCCGTTCTTCTTCCAGATCGAAGATCCGCAGAAGCTCTTTGGCCTTTTCACGCATTTCCTTTTCCACCCTGTAATGTCTGGGCAGACGGAACATGGATTCTGCTACGGTACATTTGAATTCCGGCTGATCGTGGAGCCCGACCATAACATTCCGTACAACGGTCATGTTGTTGAACAGACGGATGTTCTGGAAGGTTCTTGCAATACCCTTCTGGTTGATTTTGTCCTGGCTGAGACCGTTGAGTTCTTCACCGTCCAGATAGAACGTACCGGTGGTGGGTTTGTAAACACCCGTCAGAAGATTGAAAATGGTTGTTTTCCCGGCACCATTGGGACCTATCAGACCGTAGATCTGGTTTTTCCGGATCCGGATGTTCACATCCTGCGCCGCTTTCAGACCGCCGAAAGAGATGCCGAGATTTTTGGTTTCCAGAATGTATTCTGCCATTATTTCCCGCCGTCCTTTCTTTGGTAGTCCTGCTTGTCCTGAGGCACCAGATCGATGGAGAGAACTTCGTTCATTTCGATCTTGGTAGGTACAACGTCCCATTTTGCCTGGTCATCATTGATGTTTGAGGGATCGACCCTGGGTTTGATAATCTTATGCAGCAGTGCGGTCAGGTTGTACTTTTCCCGGAAGCTCTTGAGCCCGGGCGCATTGTTGTAGATAACGATGGCAATCAGAATCACAGCGTACAGCAGATTCTGCAGAACCGCCAGATCGCCGGTCAGGATGGTTGCCAGCTTGGTGTTGAGGAAGGTGATCAGTGCGGCGGCGATGATGGAACCGTTGATGCTGCCCATACCGCCAAGCACGACCATAACCAGAATCTCGATGGAATAGTTGTAACCGAACTTGGCACTCTGTACGTTATAATTGGAAAAGCTGTAGAGAACGCCTGCAATGCCGGCAAAGAAAGCGGAAATCGTGAATGCCAGCAGCTTGTACTTGGTTACGTTGATACCGGTTGCCCGAGCTGCGATTTCGTTGTCACGGATGGCGGTTACGGCTCTGCCGTGCTTGCTTCGGATGAAATTCTGCATGACAGACAGTGTGAGAAGCACCAGTAAGAACGCCCAGATAAACAGATACTGCTTGTCATAGCGGGGTGTTTCCAGACCCAGCGCACCACCGAAGGATTCAGCAGAGGTATTCTGGAAAATGGACTTCACGATTTCCCCGAAAGCCAGGGTTACGATGGCAAGATAGTCCCCCCGCAGACGCAGGGCAGGGATGCCGATGATGATGCCGCAGACAGCCGCAATACACCCACCCACGATCAGACTGATGATCAGGTTGATCCAGGTATTGCCCACGGCAGGTGCCAGCAGAGTGGAGATCTTACCGCCAAGATAAGCGCCCACACACATGAAGCCGGCATGCCCCAGGGAAAGCTCACCAAGAAAACCAACCACAAGGCTGAGGGATACGGCAAGAATCACACTGATCGCGATTTTTTCAAACAGGAACAGCAGGGAACTGTTGAGCCGCATACCGCACAGTGCCATAATACCGAACACCAGTGTGATAATACCGATAACGATATAATTGATATAATGATTCCAGCGGACTTTTTTCAGCTTGTTCATCATACCTTTTCCCTCCTTTTCTTACCGAGGAAGCCAGTGGGTCTGACCAGAAGGATGATGATCAGGATGGAGAATTCGATGGCGTCGGTATAGGGTGCGATAACAGTGATCTTATAGGAAACAGATTCCACGATACCCAGCAGAATACCGCCCAGCATGGCACCGGGGATAGAACCGATCCCGCCAATAACCGCTGCGGTAAAGGCTTTGATACCGGGCATGGCACCAAGGGTACTGGAAATGCTGGGTGCCTTGAGCAGATAGAAGAGACCCGCCAGTGCGGCAAGGGCAGAACCGATGGCAAAAGTGATGGTAATGATCTTGTCCACGTTGATACCCATCAGCTGTGCAGCACCTTTATCTTCGGATACGGCGATCATGGCACGTCCGAGACGGGTGTATTTGACAAAAAGGGTCAGAGCGGTCATGACAACAACGGTAACAGCCAGCGTCACAAGAGCGGATACCTGAATGGTGATGTCCCAAAAGGTAATGGAGCCGAAATCGTAAACAGTTACCATTTTGTTGGCAGAACCGAATATGATCTGGGCAAGGCTCTGGAGCAGGTAGCTGACACCGATGGCAGTGATCAGAACCGCAAGAGGTGAAGAGCCGCGCAGAGGCTTGTAGGCAATTTTTTCGATTGTCATGCCCAGCAGAACACAGAAAACCACAGCCATGCATACTGCCAGAATCGGATTCTGCAGAGCCATGAAAACATAGATCACGTATCCGCCTACCATGATGATGTCGCCATGGGCAAAGTTCAGCATTTTTGCGATGCCGTATACCATTGTGTACCCCAGAGCGATCATGGCATAGATGCCGCCGAGGCTCAGACCGTTGATCAGGGTCGATAAAATAAGTTCCATATAATATACCTTAATAAATACTATAACTGCATACGCCGATCCGATGTGAACCGACGTATGCAGCTTTGGGTCAGAGTATG
>JAFZET010000148.1 GCA_017560565.1 Clostridia bacterium
CTATATTGGTACCGAACTGCTCTTCACCAGTGAGGAAGACGAAACCTGCAGTGAGGCTTACCGGGAACTGCTGCGCAAAGACGGCAAGCTGTGCTGGGTGAACACTATTGTGTACAATTACAAGGATGTTCTTGCCGCAGGGCACTCCGATGATGCCGCCATCATGGGAGATCCCGAATTCGGCTGGGGCTGGTGCGCCGACCGGTTCGACATTATCCAGACCGACTGGATTGGCCAGTGCGAACGGTATCTTCTGAAAACCGGCAGGAGATATAAGAAGTAAGAGATAAGATATCAGAAGTATCTGAACAGAAGAAAAACCATGTATTCCCGAGAGAGAGTACATGGTTTTTTGGGCTGTATGGGTTTACTGGTACATTTCAACGGAGATAGAGCCGTTTTCGGAGGCAATGGTTCTGGGAGAAGTGAATTTTCCCTTTACCAGATGGACGTGATAATCGTGTCCGTCATAGTAAAGCTGCATATTCTTTTCGTCCTTTAACGTCATTTCCGGTACATGATCGTTTTCGTCACCGATCCGCTGTTCCAGAACGAAGTCCCAGGGTGCCTTGATGTCCCATCGGTCGTCGATCAGTGTGAATTCCAGATCTCCGCAGGTGACGGCGGCGGCATACCCCGGCGTGATTTCCCGGAAATTCAGCTTGCCTGTGCAGAGAATTTCCCTGCCGTCCCGGAGAATGTACATTCCAGCCAGAACTCCGCCTCCGGTGTGCCGGTTGCCGTCCACCCAGGGCAGGGTTTCGTAGGTGGCTTCATTGCCGAAGCAGACAGCATCGTTGAACAGATCGCCGTAGGTTTCGTCAAAGATGTGGATGTCCCGGATCCGCAGGTGTTTGCAGTCGCCGTACAGATTAATCCGGTAATGCTTGGTGCAGAACCAGACGGAATCCTTGTCGGGATCATCATAGGCAGAGTGTGCGGTGATGGCGGAGGCGGGTGTATCCTTATAGGTCTCTTTGAACCACCGTCCGGTTTTGCCGAAGGGCTCGATTTCGATCTTGCCTTCTCTCTGCAGCTTATCAAACTGTGCAAACTGGTAGATCAGCCCGTCCTTCATTCGATCCCAGCCGAAGGGATTTTCCTGTCCGGCCTGGGCGTAGCCGAAGGTAAGACAGTCCCCATTGAAGTTTTCGGCAAGGAACCAGTCCACCCACTGGGGAACACCGCCGCCCTTGCCGTTGTACACCGGCTCCAGTGTAATCACGCCCTGTGTCTTTGCACCTTCTACCAGATCCATGCCGAAGTCGTACTGGTACACCGGGTCGGAACCCAGCATCCGGAACAGGGGAACATCCAGTCTTTGTTCTTCCGTCTGGGCGGGCATGAAGATGTTGTTTCTGGCAGGGTAGTATGCCTGTCCGTAGTAACCGCCCCACAGGGTATAGCCGTCTGTACCGTACTGTTCCTTGCAGTTGCAAATGGCGTCCAGACCGTATTTGTCGTTCATGTGGCGGATGGTGTGGGAGTCAAACATCCACGAACCGAACACACGAGGATAGTATCCGAATACTTCTTTGAATTTGGCGAAGAATTCGTCGATCATAGCTTCTCTCTGGGGTAGATCGTACCCGATGGGGAAGCCGCAGTGGCAATGCCAGTCCCAATCCCAGCGGCCGTGCCATTCGATACCGCAGGCGTCGGTCAGGGGCTTGACCACCTCATACCAGATTCCGATTTCGTACCGGGCAGGATCCAGAGATTTCAGCAGCTTTTGATATTCCGGCAGCAGCAGAGCGTCGTACTGGATCAGAAAGGTACCGGAGAACTGATACTTCTCCATGAGTTCAATCTGTTTTTTTGTGGTATACAGCAGATCCACGGAGGCGTCACGGGGTTCGATGGCGCGGATAAAGTTGATGATATTAATGATCTGTCGTTTTTTTGCCATAACAATCTCCTGATTATAATAAAGGGGTTGAAATAATAGGCGGAATATTGTATACTATACTGTATTATAAC
>JAFZET010000149.1 GCA_017560565.1 Clostridia bacterium
TAAAAAAATTATAGCACATTTCCGCAGGATTGGCAAGAAAAAACGGGAAATTTTACCGGCAGGGGACAAATTCCGGTACTATACAAAAAAGCAAAGCGAAATTTCACCTTGCCTTTCTGTCTCCTGTTTATTCTGTCGTCAGTTTTACCTCCCGAAGCCGGTAAACAGTATTCGGTGCCATTGACATGGTACGGGGGAACTGCAGAGTATCTGTTTTTCTGTCATCCATTGTGTCTGATGTACAGTATACATCGAAAATACCGTCCAGATCGATCTGTACTTCTTTCGTTTCCGCATCCGCCCGGTCGGTATAATAAACGATCATAGCTTCTTCCGACTCTCCATCCGTGGCTGCCGCCGCATACAGATCCGAATCGTCCGTTTCCGAAAATACCTCCGTCCCCAGCCTGTACAGTTCATTCCAGCCGGAGAACACATAATATCCTTTGATGGGACGCATGGTATAGAAATCGAAAATTCCGTTGAATACAGACGGGCGGGCATCGTAGTACATCAGCATATCCACACAGGTTTTCTGCCCTTCACACAGGAATGCGGCGTCAAATGCTGCTCCCTTCATGCCAATGATGGTTTCCACAGTACGGGTGAAGGCTTCTCCTTCAAAGCTCTCGCAGTAGTTCCATTCGTTCAGGATACTCTCCGCCTGCCCCTGTCCCGCCTCATCCAGCCGTCTGCGGAATTCCAGCGCATCCGCTGTCAGCTTATGAGGATCTCTGGTATACAGATGCCAGGAGAAAAAGTCCAGCTTCAGTTCCCGTTTCTGCAGAATGGCCAGCAGGTAGTTCATCATCCAGAAGCTGTAGGAGCCGCCCAGTGCCGGTCCTCCGATTTTCAGATGGGGGAAGCACTGCTTCAGGTGGGCAAATACCGTACAGAAAAAGTCGCAGAATTCCGCTGTGGATCCCACCCAGCACTGGGGCTGTACATCCGGTTCGTTCCAGATCTCCCAGTACGGCATATCCCAGTGGAAGCCGTCTGCCCAGCCTTCTGTATAATGTCTTATAATGTGCTCACAGATCACTGCCCACTTCTGAAAATCCTTCGGCGGATAGATATTGTATTTCTTCACCGTATGCTCGATCCGCTGTCCGAGACGGTAGAAAATCTTTGTTCCGGTATCAATGGTACCTTTCAGATAGGCGTCAGTCACGGCAAAGTCGTAGGAATCCGGATGGTAGGGGTTTGCCTCAAAATCCCGGAAAATGGCGGTGATATCCACACAGTGCTCCACACCATATTCCTCACAGTAGGAGGCATCGTGGTTTCTTGCATAAGGAAATCCGGCGGCGCGGTATGTTTCCGTATTGTTCTGTCTGCCAAGCACCACCCCGTTGTTCACTGCGTGCATGGGTTTGATGATCCCTGTTTTTTCTGTAAAATCGATATGAATCCGTGCCATACGATGTCCTCCGTCTGTTTTCATTTTATCGCATAAACTTCTTACTCCCATTATATAGCACAGGAAGAACGGAAAAAAGCATGATTTTGTGAATTCTGCGGAAAATGTGAATTTCACTCTGCTGAAATCCTATTCCACCTTGCAATCCGGATGGGAGTATGGTATACTGTTATTTGTGAAAATTTGTCAAATTCAACCGCAAGGAGAAAACACTGTGCCCAGAAGTATCTTCGCTCCCACGGACATGACCATCGGTACGCCGTGGAAAAGCATCCTGCAGTTCACCTTTCCCATGCTGATCGGCAACATTGCCCAGCAGCTGTACAACACGGTGGACACCATCGTTGTCGGGAAATATGTCGGTGACAACGCACTTTCCGCTGTAGGAAGCGCAGGTCCCATTATCAATATGCTGCTGGTTCTGTTTATCGGCATCTCCGCCGGTGCCAGTATCATGGTATCCCAGTATTTCGGCGCCCGGAACCGGGAAAGCCTGTCCCAGACCATCGGCAACTGTATCACCGTCACTGCGCTGTGCTGTCTGTTCCTTATCCTGGTGGCTACGCCCTTTATCCGCCCGGTGCTTGTCATGCTGAACACACCCCCTTCCATTCTGGACTGGTGTACCGATTATCTGACCATCTCTCTGGTGGGCATCGCCGGACTCGGGTATTACAATATACTCAGTGGTGTAATCCGCGGGCTGGGTGACTCCGTTTCCGCCCTGATCTATCTGCTGGTCGCCACTGTGGTCAACATCATTCTGGATATCTATTTCGTTGCCAGTCTCGGTCTCGGGGTTGCCGGTGTGGCTCTGGCTACCGTTATCGCACAGGTCATCTCCTCCATTCTCTGTCTGATCAAGCTGGCACGGATGCAGGAATATTTTGATTTCAAACTGAAATATCTCCGTCCCCGGGCACAGTATGTGAAAACCCTGGTCAAACTCGGGCTTCCTTCCGGTCTGACCCAGGCTATTTTTTCCTCCGCTATGATCATCGTCCAGTCCCTGACCAACCAGTTTGGCGAACAGTTCATTGCCGCCAACGTGGTGGTTATGCGTGTGGACGGCTTTGCCATGATGCCCAACTTCTCCTTCGGTACGGCTCTGACAACCTATGCCGGACAGAATGTTGGCGCAGGGCTGTATGACCGTGTGACCAAGGGTGCCAAACAGGGGACGCTGATGGCAGTGGGTACCTCCACCGTGATTACTCTTGCCATTCTGCTGTTCGGCAAGGGACTGATGGGTATCTTCACCGATACGGCGGATCTGGTCAATCTGAGCTATCGTCTGATGACCATTCTGGCAGTTGGTTACATTGCCGTTGCCGTGACCCAGAGCCTTTCCGGGATCATGAGAGGTGCCGGTGACACCATGACGCCCATGTGGATCTCCCTGATCACCACCGTTGCCATCCGTGTGCCCATCGCATACGGGATTTCCTGGCTGACCACCACCCCCGAGCTGCCCCACGGTCAGAGCATCTGTATCCAGATCTCTTTGCTGGCTTCCTGGATCATCGGTGCTGTGCTGACGGTAATTTTCTATGCCGGTGGCAAGTGGAAAACCAAGGCTATCAAACAGTAATCATAAATGCAGGTATTCCCATGCCCGGACTGCCTGCATTTTCCATCTATACAGAACTGAGGTGAAATTTTATGAAACTCGGACATCTGAACACACCTTCCTCCGGTCTGCGCTGGGAAACGGCTGCTTACCGTGCGGGAACAGACATTTCTTTTCCGCCGGAAAAGCTGACAAACGGCAATTACCGCTGGTTCTGGACCAAAACCATGGGAACCGGCGTGGATCTGCGGATCATGTTTGAAAAGGAAGTTTTTGCATCCGTGATCCGTCTGGAGCTGATCGGTGCATCTGCCCTGTCCTGTGCACAGATCCTTGTTCCCACAGAAGACGGGGAAAAAGCCGTGGGGATCCATCGTGCGGAGAACGGAAAGTATTTCGGAAAAACGGTGGAGATCAATGTCGGCGCCGCATCCGACACTTTCATTATCCGGATGATTCCCGGCATGGTCAGTCTGGAACTGTCGGAACCGGAAGTGATCGGTGCAGTATTTGACGAGCCTGTACTGTATCCTACCCCTTCTTCCGTACAGTGGGGCGAGGGAAGCCTGCCTCTGGAAGAACTGTTGTCGGCAAAGGATGACGGACATCCGGACAGTACATTTGCGCTGGCACATTACAGAGAACGGCTGGAAGAAGTGATCGCACGGTATACCCTTCCCCGTTCCTGGCTGCGCAGTGCTCCGGCTCCCCTGAAGCCCTCCGGATGTACTGCTGTCATTCTGCGCCATACCGATGATCTGCCGAAGGAAAGCTACTGTCTGACTGTAAGCAATACGGGTGTCCTGCTGGAAGCCTCCGATCGTCTTGGGATCCTGTACGCTGTGGAACGGCTGATGGAAATGACAACCGCAGCCGGTGTACCCTTCTGCACCATCGAAGACCGTCCGTATAAGGAAATGCGCGGGTTCCACTTCGGTCTGCCCCCGAGGGAAGAGATCCCCTTCCTGAAAAAACTGCTGA
>JAFZET010000150.1 GCA_017560565.1 Clostridia bacterium
AGTCACGCCAGTCGACACCCTCGGGCATTCCCTCTCTCTGCCAGCGGCGGATGGTACCGGCCCAGGGGCTATCGATGATGGGGACACGGTCGGCTTCCTTGTGGGCATACATACGGGCAAATCGTTCTTTTACGGTCATCATAGGGGAACCTCCTTTGTACTGCTGACATTCTCCGGTTTTCATTCTGTATATGGGTGTATTATAGCACAGAATTCCTGCTGTTGCAAGTTTTTTGACAGTATCGTGTAAAATTTGGATAATTTACAGACTTTTTTGGCTGATTCTGTTGTAATACGCAAAAGAATTTTATATAATAGATACAACTGCAATACCACATCCTCAAAACCAGAAAGGATCTTTTCTCATGAATGCTGAACAAATCCGTAAAATTTTTGCCGACACCGCCTATGTTCGCACCGGCGGCAGTGATGCGGAGCTGAAATGTGCCGAATACCTGAAAGATTGCTGCAGAGAACTGGGGCTGGAAGCCCATCTGGAACCTTTCGCCGTAGATATGGCATCTATCCGCACTGCCGTTCTGGAAGCGGATGGTGAGCAGATTCCCTGTAAGGGATATCTCTGTGCCGGTTCCGGTACTGTGGAAGCACCGCTTTGCTATCTGCCCCATGCCGACAGATACACCCTATCCCAGATCAGGGGAAAGATTGTGATGATCGACGGGTATCTCGGGTATTGGATGTACAAGGATCTGCTGGACAACGGTGCTGTCGGTTTCATTACCTATGACGGCAACGCCAATTATGCTGATTTTGACATCGACCAGAGAGAACTGCGCTCCTATGTCAGCGGCGGCAACAAGATCCCCGGCGTGAACATCAATGCCAAGCACGCCATTTCTCTGATTGAAAAAGGAGTGCAGACGGTAAAAATCACGCTGGAACAGGACGAATATGTAGGGCTTTCCCGGAATGTGGTCATGGATATGCCCGGAGAGATTCCGGAAACCATCGTTTTCACCGCCCATTATGACTCCACCTCCCTTTCCCAGGGGGCTTACGACAATATGTCCGGCTGTATGGGGCTTCTCGGTATTGCGGAGTATTTTAAGGATCACCCTCATCGGTATAGTCTGCGGTTTGTTTTCTGCGGCAGTGAAGAAAGAGGTCTGCTTGGCTCCAAGGCGTATGTTGCCTCTCACGAAAAGGAACTGGGCAAGATCATTCTCAACATCAATCTGGATATGATCGGTTCCATTATGGGTAAGTTTATTGTCTGCTGTACTTCTGAAGCGGAACTGGTACATTATGTATCCTATTTTGCTCTGGAAAAGGGGTTTGCGGCGTATGCATATCAGGATGTATACTCCAGTGACTCCACACCTTTTGCCGACAAGGGAATTCCGGCAGTTTCCTTTGCCCGCAGTGCTCCCGGCAATACCGCCACCATCCACAATTCCTATGACACCGCTGCTGTTATGAAGCCGGAACACGTCATTGCCGACACGGATTTCATCTGCGCTTTTACAGACAGAATGGCCAATGCGGTACGCTGTCCCGTCAAGCGTGAAATGCCCGACAATATGAAGGACAAACTGGATCGGTATCTGCTGCGGAAGCGGTAATTTTCTCCCGCCAATCCGTTTATCTATGGAGGAATCTCTATGTATACCAATTTTGAATATGATAAAACCCTTGTGAAATGTCATCCCTCTGCCCGTCAGCTGATGGTGGAACAGATGGAGTTTTATGCCTTCGCTCACTTTACCGTGAATACCTTCACCGACAAGGAATGGGGAGACGGTACTGAACCGGAATCCGTTTTCAATCCCACAGAACTGGATGCAGACCAGTGGGTGGATGCACTGAAATCTGCCGGGATCGGCGGTCTGATCCTGACCTGCAAGCACCACGATGGCTTCTGTCTGTGGCCGTCCGCCTATACGGAACACTGTGTGAAGAACAGTCCGTATAAAGACGGCAAGGGCGATGTTGTAAAAGAAGTTTCCGATGCCTGCCGCCGTGGTGGGATCCGATTCGGTGTGTATCTTTCTCCCTGGGACAGAAACTGCCGTCTGTACGGTACGGAAGAGTATAATGACTATTTCTGCAATCAGCTGACGGAACTGCTGACTCAGTATGGTGATATTTTTACCGTATGGTTTGACGGCGCCTGCGGTGAAGGACCCAACGGAAAGCGGCAGGTATATGACTGGGATCGGTATTACGCCCTGATCCGCAGACTGCAGCCCGATGCCTGTATTGCCATCTGCGGTCCCGATGTGCGCTGGTGCGGCAACGAAGCGGGAGATACAAGACCCAGTGAATGGTCCGTACTGCCCACCGGTTTTGCCGATCCCGATGAAGTAGCAAAAAACAGCCAGCAGTCCGACGATACCGCATTCCGGGAAAAGAAGATCGACGCCATGCAGCGGGATCTGGGCAGCCGTGAATTTCTGTTCGGCAATACCGGTCTGAACTGGCGTCCTGCGGAAACCGATACTTCCATCCGCCCCGGCTGGTTCTATCATGCAGGTGAGGACGACAAGGTTCGCTCCACGGAAACCCTTCTGGACATCTGGTACCGTACTGTGGGCGGCAACTCCAAGCTGCTTCTGAACATTCCGCCGGACAGACGGGGGCTTTTCCATGAAGTGGATGTACAGAGACTCCGTGAAATGGGCGAATACATCCGCCATACCTTTGCCGTGAATCTGGCAGAAAAGGCTGTAATCACTGCGGACAGGGATGACGGCTACCATCTGCCCGATGCCCTGAAGGTCAACAGCTATGATGCTTACTATAAGCCTTTTGACGGGGACAATCAGGTGACGCTGACCATTGCACTGGACGGTGTGCAGAATGTAACGCATGTAGTCATCAAGGAACACATTCCCATGAGCCAGAGAGTGGAATCCTTTGTTATCGAAGCAAGAAACGCCGATGGTACCTATACGGAAGTATATGCCGGTACCACGATCGGCTATCAGAAGATTGCAAAGTTTGATGGGATCGCAACCGATGAAGTGAGAATCCGTATCACCGATTCCCGGGTTTGTCCCGTTCTGTCCTTCATTGGTGTGTACTGATACCGGCGGAGGTATTTCTGATGGACTTTATCACTTATGAAATGTTCGGTGCTGCCGGAGACGGGATTACAGATGATATGCCCGCCATCATACAGGCTCATGAGGAAGCAAACCGTCTTTCTCTCCCTGTAAAAGCAAAAGAGGGGGCGGTATACTATATTGCTCCGAAAAACTATACCGCCATTGTCAAAACTTCCGTAGACTGGACCGGTGCTAAATTTATTATTGATGACCGTGCCTGCGAAAAGCACACGGCGGCCCTCTTTATGGTTCTTGGCGACAAAGAGCCTGTGGAGTTGGAGATTTCCTCTCTGCACAGAGGACAGACGGAAATTCCCAATCCTTTCGGAAAGGAACTGTATGTGGTGGTAAAAAATGCCAACTATAAGGACTATATCCGCAAGGGGCTGAACCAGAATAACGGTACCGCAAGAACCGATAATTTTATTCTGCATGCCGATGGAACCCTTCCCTCTCCTGTTTCCTTCGATTTTGATGAGATCACCGGTGTTCATGCCGTTCCCGTGGATGAAACCAGACTAACCCTCACCGGCGGAGAGTTTACCACCATCGCCAACCAGTGGGAATCCCGGTATGATTATCATGCCAGAAACATTGCGGTGCGCCGTTCCAATGTGGACATCGGTGGTATCACCCATCTGGTGACGGGTGAACTGGATCACGGTGCGCCCTACTCCGGCTTTCTTTCCATCAGCGGCTGTGCCCATGTTTGTGTCCATGATTGTGTGTTTACGGGCCATAAGATCTACAGTACCATAGGTGCCGCCGGGAAACCGGTTTCCATGGGTTCCTATGATATAGGGCTGGGGATGTGTTCGGATATCTCTCTGCTGCGCTGCAGCCAGACAACGGATATTCTCGACAGAGGCTACTGGGGGCTGATCGGCAGCAACTACTGCAGAGATCTTCTGCTGGAAGACTGTCATTTCTCACGTTTTGATGCCCATCAGGGTGTGACCAACTGTACCCTGCGCCGTTGTACCCTTGGCTGGCAGTGTCTCAACGCAATCGGCTCCGGCACCTTCCTGATCGAAGAAACGGATGCATACGGGCATGCTCTGGTGAACCTGCGCAGCGACTACGGCAGTACCTGGAACGGTACAATGGTGATCCGGAACTGCACATGGCGTCCTCTGGGTCAGGGACGAGCCGTATTTGCCGGCTGGAACGATGCCACACACGATTTCGGGTACGACTGCTACCTGCCGCAGAATGTGGTCATTGACGGTCTGACGATCCTGGAAGAACGTACAGATGACGCACCTCTGTATATCTTCAACAACTACCTCGGCAATGCCGAAATTTCGGCGGAAGAGCGAAAGTATATGCCCATTCCACCCGTTTCGGTGGATGTGAAGAATGTCCATACCCATCGTCCGGTGGTACTGTGTGAACAGCCGGAACTGATGACAGATACCGTATTTCATATCTGAATCGCATATTGAAAAAGATGCAGAGAGTGTTTTCCCTGCATCTTTTGCTTTTCATCGTACCACAGAAGAGTGGCTGT
Organism: Clostridia bacterium; assembly: GCA_017560565.1. Taxonomy (GTDB): domain Bacteria; phylum Bacillota; class Clostridia; order Oscillospirales; family CAG-272; genus UMGS1696. The sequence goes on from JAFZET010000150.1 coordinate 4,579, forward strand.
AGATATAAAATTCTTCCTGGCTCGGCATCCATACCTTTTCTTTGGGCGGGAACCCGGCATCAAAAGCTTCCACAGCAGCTGTATCCTCACAGCAGTCGGCTGCGGTGCTGGCAATATACATCCATCTTCTGCCATCCAATGCCCCTGGTACCAGTTCACAAACCAGCAGTGCCGTGGGGAAATTGCCGTCAACCACAAAGCAGACATTCTTTTTCTTACAGCTGACAAATCCCCGTCCCACATAGTTGCCGGGATTTCCGAAGTTGATATTTACATCGTACCCCATTTTGCGTGCCGCTTCAAAAGAATGTTCGATCAGCAGCTTGCCCAGTTTCTGCCGCTGAAACTCCGGTGCAATGCAAAGCGGACCGAAGGAAACGATTTCTTTCCGTTCGCTGTTTTCATCTTCCAGCCATGCCTTTGTGTACATGATATTCCCGATGATCCGACCGTCTTTCTCCAGAACAAAGGCAAGCTCAGGTATGAAATCCGGATGGGAACGCATCATGTGTACAAAATAATGCTCATCGGCACCCGGTTTGTATACGTTCCAGAAAGCATCACGGGTCAGTTTTTCCACCTCACGATAATCGTTTTCCGTTTCCAGTCGGATGATATATTCTTCGTTCATGATATTACCTCGTTTGATATGGTATTCTGCTATTTAGAAACTTCCCCGAGTAGTATAGCACATTTCCGTTGGTTTTGCAAGTCGTATCACAGCAACAACAGGTTGCTTGCATCCCATGTTCTGTTTTGCTATAATGGATATACAACAAACAAAGGTGGTGACAATATGGAAACAAAAGATATACTCCTTGAACTCAGAACGAAGCACGGACTCTCCCAGGACGAGCTTGCCGAAAAGGTATTTGTTACCCGTCAGGCTGTGAGCCGCTGGGAAACCGGTGATACTGTTCCGAATACGGAAACACTGAAACATCTCTCCCAGCTGTTTGATGTGACCATAAACACACTTCTCGGTTCCCCTCTCCGGCTTTACTGTGAGTGCTGCGGAATGCCTCTGAAAGATGTAGATATCAGTCACGAAAAGGACGGTGCCTTCAATGAAAAATACTGCAGATGGTGTTATGCCGACGGTGGCTTTACCATGGACTTCTGGAAACAGTACGGCGTGACTGCCGGGAAAGAAAGATTTGATGCATTCAAGCAGCAGCTGGTACATGAATTCAATGCCCTGCTTTGCGCCGAAGGACTGCCGGAAGTGGAGGATCTCAATGTTTTATCCGGTGACTATATCAATCTGGAATACAGACTTCCAAGCGGTGAAAAAGTAAAGTTTCTCGATGACAACGCCAGTTATCTGGGCAATCAGCTGGAGGGCAGAAACGGCAGATGCTTCGGAATCGCCGGCAACATGGATTTTCTGCTGATCTGCAGTTATGCGGAAGACGGCAGGGAGCCTGTGCTCGTGATGTATAAGAAGAGATGATTCCGTCCGGTGAACCGGCATTGCATACGGTGGATATCTGCCTTTGTCCGCAGCCTGCAATCACCGGAATCCAGAATGCGTGCATCCGTTTCAATGTGATACATTCCGTCCCGTTGTGCGCCGCAGGTACTGACAGGTTCATGTCATGCAGCGCAGCGGGACGTTTTTTCAAAAGAAAAAGAACCCAAGTATGTCAAAATACATGAGTTCTTATCATCGGAGTGACAGGATTTGAACCTGCGGCATCGACGTCCCAAACGTCGCGCGCTACCAGCTGCGCCACACCCCGGTATTCCCCGACAGTTCTCTGCCGGGCTTTTTATTTATGCGTTCAGCAGTTCCACAGCCTTGTCTGCGGCGGAGGCAGCATCAGAAGTATATGCATCTGCGCCGATTTCCTTGCAGTATTCGTCAGTGATGGGTGCGCCGCCGATCATGATCTTTACCTGATCCCGGATGCCTTCCTTTTCGCACAGGTCAACCACATCCTTCATGGCGCCCATGGTTACGGTCAGCAGTGCGGAACAGCAGATCAGCTGGCATCCTTCGTTCTTTGCGGTGGCAACAAAGGTTTCTGCAGGTACGTTTACGCCCAGGTCAACCACTTCGATGCCCTTGCCTTCCAGCATCAGCTTAACCAGGTTCTTGCCGATGTCGTGCTGGTCGCCGTATACGGTACCGATGCAGGCTTTTCCCAGAGGCTTTGCGTTTGCGTCGGTCAGATAGGGCTTGAGCAGTTCCATGCCCGCCTTCATGGCACGAGCGGCAATCAGAACTTCGGGAACGTACACTTCGTTGGTCTTGAACTTTTCACCGATGACAGACATACCGGAGAGGAGACCGTCATTCAGGATTTCGGATGCGGGAATATTTTCTTCCAGAGCCTGGGTGGTCAGTGCCTTAACATCTTTTACCTTGCCTGCCTGCATTTTCAGGGACAGTTCTTCCAGAATTGCGTTCATGTATCATATATCCTTTCCGTTATGTAATCTGGATGTATCTGTAATATTGTACCTTATTCCTTTCATATTGTACCTTATTCCTTTCATTTTGTCAATATCTTTCCTGAAAAATTAAATCCGTTCCTTCCAGAGTTTTTTTGAATTGATTTTACATCAGATTTATGATATACTATTTCCATATCACACTCGGAGGGATCTTTTCATGCCCCATCTTCTGCTTATTGACGGTCATAATCTGCTTTTCAAAATGTTTTACGGAATGCCTGAGATCCGCGGACGGGACGGTTCGAAAGTACAGGCAGTTGTGGGGTTTGCCAGTGCCATGCATA
>JAFZET010000151.1 GCA_017560565.1 Clostridia bacterium
AGCACCGTTCGATAAGCTGGCTGAATCCTGGGAGCTTACTGTTCGTCCGGATGGCATGAGCATCATTGACAGCGGGAACTATACCGGCATATCCCTGGAAGAATTCATTCATTATGCACCGGGAGAAATCCTTGGAAAAAACGGAAGAAAAAGTGATCGTTTTCCCATACTGATAAAGTTCATTGATGCCAGAGACGATTTGTCCATACAGGTTCATCCTGATGATGCGTATGGGCTTGCCAATGAAGGGGAGCTTGGCAAGATGGAAATGTGGTACATCGTAGAGGCTACAGAAGATGCCAGACTGGTATATGGTCTTAAGGATGGCTGTACCATGGAAGCATTTGCCAAGGCGGTTGCTGAGGGCAATACAGAATCTGTACTGCGGTATGTGCCTGTGAAGGCGGGGGAATGCTACTTCATTCCTTCAGGTCAGGTACACGCTATCGGTTCCGGCTGTCTGATTGCAGAAATCCAGCAGAATTCCAATGTAACCTACCGTGTGTTTGACTATAACCGTAAACAGGCCGACGGTTCTCTTCGTCAGCTGCATGTGGCACAGGCACTGGATGTTATCCGGATCCGCTCAGATGCGGAAGTGGAGGCACTCCGGTACGAAAAAGGACCGGACAAACACGGTAAAACTCTCTGTGACTGTCAGTATTTCAAGGTAAAGAAGCATAAAACGTCCACTGACGGGAATACGGATTTCTTTGTCAGCGACAAGAGCTTCAAGTCTGTATTGGTTCTGCACGCAGAAGACGCTTTTCTGGAGCATGATGGAACACGTTATGAAATCACGACAGGAGACAGCTTCTTCCTCCCTGCCGGCATGGGAATTGTATACCTGAACGGCAATGCGGAAGTTCTGGTAACAACTGTTAACTGAAAGCGTCTGAATTAGTATACACGATAACGCTGTGGAGTAATATCTGCAGCGTTTTTGTTCTGCGAAAAGAAAAACAGGAACCAATATACAGTCCCTGTTTTGGTGGAAACAACTGGAATCGAACCAGTGACCCCTTGCATGTCAAGCAAGTACTCTAACCAGCTGAGCTATGCTTCCAACAAATATAGTATACCACATTTCAGCTGGAATTGCAATAGCTTTTTGCAAATTTACCGAAAAAAACACACCCGTTTTTAAGCGGATGTGTTTGGTTTGGTTGCTTATAAATCAGCTGTTAAACTTATTCGTCAGCAGACAGATCTTCGGGGTTGATGGGAGTTACGATGTACTGAACTTCGATAACATCGCCTTCATTTACAACATTGGCAGCCATTGTGCCGGTTTCGGGTTCGATACCGTTAGCCAGATAGATCCAGCCGTAGATGTTTACATCGTCAGCGTATGCCTTATAATCAGTGCCATCCAGAGTAATGTTGGAAAGTCTGTTGTTGGAATCCACTTCGGCGTTGATTTCATTGAACTGGAGAGCTTCGGTAACAGCCTGCAGAACTGTGGGGGGATTTTCTACATCACCGGTAACGGGCAGATCGAAAGGACCAAACTTGGTTTCACCGTCTACAGAAACAGAAACGGTGCAGTTTACAGTAACCTTTTCTACGGAACCACCGCAGGAAACGGCAGCCAGAGTCAGCATTGCCATTGCCAGTACGAGAGCAAAAATCTTGATCTTTTTCATTTTATTCCTCCTAAATGGTATGATTTATAAGACCATGACAATTATACACGAAACTATAACAAATGTCAATATCAAATTGCGGTTTTTTATACTATTTTACCCATGCGAATGCAATTGTTACATATAAGAAATACAATTCTAACAAGCTGGTCAAAAAATGCACTGTCCACAGAATACAGCTGGAAAATCGAAAACGAAGAAGTGCCACTGTATGCAGAATAGAAGCGAAAAACAGCACAAGGGCGGCCAGGATCCCATGCAGGACAGAAAAGAAAAGCGGATACCATGTCAGCAGCAGAATATAAGACAGACAGCCTGCCAGAGAAGCCAGAAGGTCTGCTGGTCTAATGCAGCGCAGATACAGGCTTGTTATTCCCCCCTCCACGCCGTACAGTCCGTACAGGATCACCCACAACAGGAAGAATACTGTAAAACCTGGTGTTCCTGCGGGCATCTGACAGGAACGGAACAGCCATGGTGCCATGCTTCCCCTGACCCACATCAGAATTCCACCTGCTGCTGTCAGAATGGCCCACAGAAGCAAAAGACTTTTTCTCTCTGCAAGCAGGCACATTTCCCTGTATATCCGTTTTCGCATAAAAAGATCACCCCACAGCCAGTCTATGAGGTGATCTTCAGATTCAGAACTTATTTGCAGCCGATCAGCGGTCTTCGTACCATTCTTCCGGCGAGACACCGTTTGGAATATTCTCTGTATCGGTGTAACTGCGGTTGTTCTTCCATTTGCTGTAGTCGCAGTGTACGTTGCAGTAGCCGTTATAAGCCGTTGTAGCGTACGTGGTACCGCAGTAATGCCCTTCACCGAGAGCATTATAGAAGAACGGCAGACCACTCCACTCGCAGGGCATGACATTGGCGGGCAGATCTCTGTAGACATATTCCGCATCCTTGACTTCGATCTCCATGGGGAAATCTCTGTCTTCTACACGGATCAGGGCTGTCTTCACCAGATTGGCAGGATTGCATTCGTCGGAAGCGATCAGACCGGTGGAGGAGTCCTTCATAACGATAACATGGGTATCACAGTATTCACTGGGGGCGGATTCCCGGGTGAAATATCCGGTTGCCGCTCTGCTGCCACGGGGATCCAGTCTGCAGGCTTCCGAGCACATCTTGCCGGAATCCATACAGTAGGTTGCCTGGATAACACCGGGTGCCATCTTGAAGCTGTCCAGCGTTTCTGTGCCGTTTGCTGCAGCATTGATGTATTCCTGGTGCAGCATGGTCATAACGGTATCCCAGATGGTTACGGAAGGATTGGTCTTGAAGGCACTCAGCGTCTGGTTCATTTCATATCCCGTCCACACACCGGCTACATAGTATGGTGTGTAGCCCACGAAATACCGGTCAAAGTCAGCCGTTGTGGTACCGGTTTTCCCGGCTACATCTACTTTATTGCGGAGTGTAATACTGGTTGCAGTACCCTCTTTAACTACATTTTCCAGCAGTACCGTCATGATGGAGGCGGTTTCCGGGCTGAGAACGATTTCGGGATCATCGTCGTTTTTCATCACTACTCTGTCACTGTTATCTGTTACATACAGGTACAGATTGGGGGTATTGTAAACGCCTTCGTTCTGGAAAATACAGTATGCTGCCGTGATTTCCAGAACCGTCAGACCGAAGCTGAGCTGTCCAAGCCCCAGTGAAGCCAGCCCCACATCAGAGAGAATCGAACCGTCTGACCGTGTATAGGATTCGACCAGACTGCTGATGTGAAGTTTGTTCTTCATGAAATCGAAAGAACGCTGCGGTGTCAGATCCTCCAGAACCTTCAGTGCCACCGTATTTTTGGATGTGGACACAGCACGGCTGATGGTGGTCAGACCATCGTACCGGTCAGGCAGGTTGTGGGGATAGGGGTCGTATACGGGTTCGGTATCGCCGGGTTTGGATTCGTCCTCAAAATAGAGGGGAGTATCATCATACACAGAGCCGTATGTGATGATACCGTCTTCCAGTGCCGGTGCATAAACCGCAATAGGCTTGATGGAAGATCCCGGCGGTCTCTGGGAGTCCGTGGCGTTGCTTCTTACCCGGCTCCCCGTTTTTTCGCCTCTGCCGCCAATCAGCCCCAGTACATCTCCGGTATAGGGATCCATAACCACCATGGCAGACTGGGGCTGCAGGATGGAGGAACCGGCTTTTGGGAAATACTGATCGTCGTTTACATAGACTTCTTCCAGTGTATTCTGAACATCCATATCGATGGGCAGATATACCTTATAGCCGGAGGAAAGCACATGCTTGCCGGCGTAGGACTTGGACCATCCGTATTTTTCCATGAAGTGTTCTGTCAGCTGGTTGATGACCGCTTCGATATACCAGGAATAAATATGGTAGCCTTCCGCCTGGGTGAACTCGTCCGTATTGTCGAAGTAGGTGATCTCCAGATCGGCTTCGTACGCCTTGTTCGCCTCGGCTTCTGTGATCCAGCCCAACTGTTCCATACGGAAAATAACGTCATTCCGGCGGCTTCTGTTGCCGTCACGTACTTCGCCGTTTTCCAGAATACGGTCTTCTTCATGATACAGAGGTTCATACGCCGAGGGACTTTTCACAATGGACGCCAATGCGGCACACTGCACCAGATTCAGTTCCGATACATCTTTGTTAAAATACAGATTGGCGGCAGCCTGTACGCCTTCTGCACCGTTTCCAAGGTTGACGATATTCAGGTACATTTCCAGAATCTCTTCTTTACTCAGATCCTTTTCCAGATTGAGTGCGCGGAAGATTTCCTGTACTTTTCGCTGGATCGTAACTTCGTTTTCGCCGGTCAGGTTTTTGATCAGCTGCTGCGTGATGGTGGAACCGCCTGCAACAGAGCTTCCTGTGAAATAGCTGAATACAGCTTTCCCCGTGGTGATCCAGTCTACGCCGTTATGGGTTTCAAAACGGTGATCTTCGATCGCCAGAAATGCATCGACCAGATACTTGGGAAACTGATCGTAAGATACCCATATACTGCCGGAAGCGCCGGAAATCCGTTCCTCTTCCCATTCCACCGGGGTACCGTTCCGGTTGATACGATCCTCTTCTGTGTCAAATTCCATGACATAGAAACGGGTTGTGGTGGTCCCGGACTCTGAGGTTTTCAGCAGAGAGGGATCCACTGTCAGATCCAGATAATTGTTGATGTAAATGGCAAATACCGTGCCGACGATAATACCGGTGATCAGACCGATCAGCAGGATAGTCAGCAGAATGTTCAGCACATAGGAAAGCAGTCTGAGCATGACTTTCCCGATGATCCCGAACACGTGCATCACTTCCACTCCCCAGTTGATCTCCTGTTTCGGTGCCGGCGGCTGCCGTTTGGGTGAAAATTCTGCCATGAAGGGTGGTAACCTTTCTTTTATGCATGGTTGGCAGCACAATACTGCCTTACCAGAATAGTATACACCATATTTTTGAATTTGATATGAACACCTGCTCTCAAATTCAGAAAGAGTATTATTTTTACAATTCTTTCACGGAATATGCCTGTACAGATTCAGCGGAACACAAAATCCTTTTCACCGGCAATCTCCTGAAGCTCCCGGATCGTGAAATCGGAAAGATAGGTGCATGGGATGATTTCCTTTTCATAGGTACCGGTATCCTTATAATACAGAAGCACCGGTACAGTACCCGGGAAGATCCTGCAGAAAGCACGGATCCGGCGGCTGTTTTCACAGTCTTTGCTGTCCACCCGCATGAAGATCCTGGGATTCTTTGGTCTGGCAGGCTGAACAGGATTCTGCAGTTCCGCAGACTGGTCGGCAGGCGGAAGCGGGTCAGGCGCATTGGGCAGGGGCTGGATCATGATCTTGCCGTCCAACAGTGATTCGGGCTTCTTTGTGGTGAAATGATCGTTGGCAGTCATAGGAGTGACCTGGTTGGCAAGAATCTTGATATCCTCATCATCCCGGGCACTGATCGTTCCTTTCACAATCACGGCTGCATCATACTGAAGCAGATGCCCCCATTCCGCCAGTTTCTTCGGGAAGCATACAAGTTCGATTTCGCCGGTACCGTCATCCAGATTTACAAACGCCATAGGATCGCCGTTTTTTGTGATCTTATTGGTTCTTTTGGTAACACAACCGGCCAGCGTCACCGTCATTTTGTCGGAATACGTGCCGTCTCCGTCATCACTGTCACCGAAGGCACGCAGGATATATCCCGCCTGATCTGTCTGAATTGATGCAAGCTGTTCGGAGTAATCGTCCAGAATGTGTCCGGAGAGATAGAAACCGCAGCTTTCTTTTTCCAGAGAGAGTTTTTCTCTGGTGGTGAATTCCGGAATCTGCGGATATTCGATCACTGTACGGATCTCCGGTGCTCTTTCTGCACTGTCGTCAAACATACCGATCTGCCCGGCGGCACTTTTTCCGGCTGCCTGTGCATGACTGTCCAGTACGCTTTCGTAGACCGTCAGAAGCTGACTCCGGAAGGCGCCCAAAGCATCCATGGCACCGGATTTGATCAGAAACTCCACCTGCCGTTTGTTCAGTTCAATGGGATACATCCGTTCCACAAAATCTGCAAAATCCCGGAAATCTCCATGATTTACTTGCTCTTGCACCACAGCATTGATGAAAGAAAGCCCTACGTTTTTCACTGCCACTAGTCCAAAACGAATACAGTTCCCTTCCACATGGAAATGGGCGCGGCTTCTGTTAATGTCCGGTGGCAGAACTTTTATGCCGCGGTGTGCGCATTCCGTAATATACTCATTCAGTTTTCCGGTCTGGGAAAGAACAGACGTCAGCAGAGCGCAGTTGTATTCCAGAGGGTAATGTGTACGCAGATAGGCTGTCCGGTAAGACAGAACGGCATATGCGGCAGCGTGACTTTTATTGAAAGCGTAATTGGCGAAGCTGACAATATCTTCAAACAGATCGGAGGCATCTTCTTCACGCATTCCGTTTTTCACAGCACCGGTCAGGAAAGCTTCCCTCTCCTTTTCCAGCACACCCTGTTTTTTCTTGGAAATCGCCCGGCGCACCACATCCGCATGACCGAATGTGTATCCGGCAATTTCCCGGAAAATCTGCATGACCTGTTCCTGATATACGATGCATCCGTATGTCACATCCAGAATTGGTGCCAAAGCAGGAGAGGCATACTGTATGGCTTCCGTGTGTCGTCGGGCTTCGATATATTTGGGGATGGAATCCATGGGACCGGGGCGGTACAGAGCGATGGCGGCAATGATATCGTCCAGACATCTGGGCTTCAGCTGTGTCAGCATCTGCCGCATGCCCTCAGATTCCAGCTGGAACACACCGTCCGTTTTCCCGGCACTGATGGTATCATAGGTTTTCGGATCCCCCATATCCACACGGGTAAGATCAAAATCCGGTTCTGTTTCGCGGATCAGATCTTCCGCACTGCGCAGAATGGTCAGATACCGGAGCGCAAGGAAGTCGAATTTCAGAAGCCCCAGTTCTGCGATGGTATCCATATCGAACTGGGTGACGGTTACGCCGCTGTTGACAGCAATAGGAACATATTCTGTCAGAGGATGCTCAGTAATCACGACACCTGCCGCATGGGTGGAAGCGTGCCGTGGCATACCTTCCAGTGCCTTTGCGGTATCCAGCAGCTTCTTCACCTGCGGATCCTCCTCGTACAGATCCCGCAGTTCCCTGTTTGCTTCGATGGCTTTATCCAGAGTGATTCCCAATTCACGGGGAATTTTCTTCGCCACATTGTCCACATCCGGGATAGACATTCCCATGGCACGTCCGACATCCTTCACAGCGGCACGGGCTGCCAGGGTACCGAATGTGATGATCTGAGCGGTGTGGTCTTCTCCGTATTTTTCCCGGACATAAGCAATGGCTTCATCCCGCCGGTCGTAGCAGAAGTCAATATCAAAGTCCGGCATACTGACCCTTTCCGGGTTCAGAAAACGCTCAA
>JAFZET010000152.1 GCA_017560565.1 Clostridia bacterium
ACCGGATACAATTATATCATACTTCTCCCGTTTTTTCACTGTCCAGTGCATGGGGTATTCGTAATTTCCTACTGTCCATAATATTGGGATGTCTGTAAGAATTTTCCCATGCTACTGTCCAATTTACGGGGTACAGTATAGGGTCATTAAATGTTAACTTTAATCACATCGAGGAAGAAACTATGACGATTGACCAACAAATGATATCTGTAATAGACGATATTGTCCTTGAGTTTGGCGCAGGCGAGCATACGATCAGTAGAGCAGAATTGTATACGCTGCTTGGAGAAAAGTACCATACCAAAAAAGAAAGTGTTAGTCCGTCAGACTATTGTTATAACCGCATTAACGATGGTATTGATCCATACAAAAAGCCGATGCTGTTTGAATATCTGGGAAAAGGACAGTATCTATGTCTTGGTGAGAATTACCCATATAACGGAAATATATATCATAAGGAACAAATAGTAGGTATTTGCGAAAATGGTGTGCGGAAATTGTTTGACAGATAAAAACATATTGGTTACATGAATTTTGCAGCCACAGGGAAATTGTGAACAGAATATGACAAAAGCGGAGACCTAAACCTCCGTTCTCGTTCTATTCAACTGTTCGACAAGTTGGAATTTGGTGCAATTAGATAATTTTTGCTTTAGTGGGTTTGTCAGAACAATACAGGACTGTCAGATTGCTCCCAACAGCAGGAACTGGTTTACCTGCGCCAATGGCACACTCCCAAATCTTGTGTAAACGGAAAAAATATGATAAGATAAAGGACGAATGTGAGGGCTGGATGCCGCTGTTCGGAGCGAATGCCCGCGGGGATTTTGTTGCTATGCCGACCTGTTGGCCATTTGATGAACGTAGCAATCCGACGGATGCAGATTGCCGGAACATTATCCTTTTGAATATCGATCTTCTTTTGGGCAAAAAAACACTCGCTGAAATCAAAAAGATTGCCGAAAATGAACCAGTCTTCAGCATTCCTGGAATTACCTTCCAGACGCAGTGTCCTATGGTGGTATCCATGGTATTGGATGTTTCAGAGCGCATGGTATACTGGTGTGAGAAAAGGAACTGGGATGTCATTATGAAACAGAAAATACAGTAATTCACCGGAATACAAAAAACTCCGGAAATATGAGACATACTTTTTGTAACGAAGAGAATTAATTTACAACTTACACAACCAAAAGGACAACGCCATGGAACTCAAATCCAGTTTCAACCCTCTCTCCGCCACCGCTGCTCACGAAAACACCATCCTCGCCGCTCCCGTTCTTCCTGCCGGTATGCCCGCACCGTTCGATCACGCATGGGGCTATCTCGACAAGCCCGGAGAAATGGAACGCCACCGCCATCCCAAGGAGGAAGTATACTTCTTCTTCAAGGGAACCGGATTTGTATTTGTCGACGGTGAAGAAATCCCCGTACAACCCGGCGATGTGGTACGGATTCCGGCAGACGCTCTCCACACCGTCATTAACCGGCAGAATGAAGAACTGCTCTGGGCAGCTCTCTGGTGGTCTGATAAATAATATAAACAGTCACTTTTGCACATAATTTCCACAAAACTATTGCGGAACTGCTTTTTTTATGGTAAACTGTACCTAAATATAACCTTGGTACAGAAAGGAATATATTATGGCAAAGCGAAGAAATGTGGTGCTGATTCTGACAGATCAGCTGCGCCCGGATTTCATAGGACCTTACGGTGCGGATTTCATCAGAACCCCGAATCTGGATGCACTGGCGGCAGAGGGGATCACCTTTGAGAATGCTATAGCAGCATCCACTGTTTGTGCGCCTTCCCGTGCTTCTATACTCACAGGACAGTTTGTGTCAGGTCATGGTGCCTGGACCAACGATATTCCCTGCAGACCCGGTACGGAATACCTGCCGGAACGGCTGAATGCAGCAGGGTATATGACTGCCGCAGTGGGATGCTATGACCATGCTCCGTTTGGGAATCCCCTGGGGTACCGGTATCTGCGGATATTTGAAGAAAACCGTCCCGGTTCACGATACCTGGAAGAGCTTCGCCGGAAACATCCGGAGGTCCTCAGTTATGCGGAAAACGATGGCACAATGCACTTCAAATATCCGGAAGCAGATTTCTATGATCGTTGGAACTGCGATCTCGCCACAGAATTTATCGAAAGCTATACACAGACAGGCGCATCTCCCGATGGTACAAAGCCGGATGAAGAGAACGCACCCTTTTTCCTGTACTGCGGTTTCCTTTCGCCCCATACGCCTCTCGTTCCGCCTCACGGATTGGAGGATATGGTGGATGAAGACCGGATTCCGGAAGTGATCTGTACCCACAGGGAGGACATTGCGCCCGTTGAAAAATACCGTCGGGCATTCCTGAATTCCCATGAGGATCTGGTGCATCCGGAAGGTGCCGTTCCTCGACGTATGCGGGAAAGAAAAGCCTACTGCGAACTCATTGCGGAGGTGGATACCCTGGTGGGACGTATCGTAAAATCCCTGAAGGATAACGGTGTGTACGAAAATACGACCATTATATTCTCCTCGGATCACGGCAGTGTGGACAATGATTATAATGTAGTGACCAAGGGACCATGGCCTTACAGAGCACAGCTGTTTGTTCCGCTGATCGTTTCCAATGATCCCTGTGCTGCCCCGGCATCCCGCAGTGATTGTCTCTGCGGCAATATCGATATCGGTGCCACGGTTCTGGATATTGCAGGAGATCATAAAGCATTCGGGGTTTCCCGTTCTCTGATCGGTATGGCGGACGGCGGTGTTCCGGAACGGGATGTACACATGAGCGAATTCTGCGATGCCTGCAAAACGCTGATCGATAAGCAGTATACGTTTACCTACTATCCTTTCACCGGCGAGACCTGCCTGTATGACAGAAAGAACGATCCGCTGGAAACGATCAATCTTGGCGGAAAACCGGAGTATGCGGACATAGAACGTAAATTCCTGATGGATGTGATTGATTTCATGTGCATCGCCAAAGGGATCCGGCTGGAAGCCCATGATCTGGTACCGGAAATCCGCAGCGGGATTGAGAAAAAACACCCGAAATTTCTGGATACTTTTGATATTGCCTATCCCCTCGGCAGCTGGCGGGAGGTGGAACGGATAGAAGAAGCAGGTCTGGATCCTGCCTATAATGAATTCTGCCGTGAAAGAGAGATCAAAGCACATTACGGTGTATATTTCCATAAAGAACGTCCCCAAAAAGAGAAGCAGTGAGGTTGAATATGATGACAAATCAGGAAATCGAAAAACTGGAAGCATTGTACAAAGGATGCCAGGCATATCACGGAGAACTGCATGACCATTCCAACAGCGGCGGGACCAGTGACGGATCCTGCACGCTGGAAGTATGGATCAGAGAGATGGAGGCGTTGAAAATGGATTTTGCCGCCATTCTGGATCACCGGCAGGTCAGACACATGTATCTGCAGGAATGGAAGGACGGTCTGTTCATCGGCGGCAGTGAACCCGGTACAAGCATCAGCGACAGCAGCGCACGGAATAAAGGTATGCAGTACAATATGCTGTTCACCGGACCGGAACCTCTGGAAGATCTGCTGGCAGAGTTTACGGAATATCAGTATGAGGGCGGCGCAGAAGGACATTTCAAATATCCTTCCTTCACAAGAGAACGGTTCGGAGAACTGATCGACGCCGTAAAAGCACGAGGCGGATTCTTTGTGCATCCCCACCCCAAGCAGGTAATGGATGCGGATGATTCTCTGGAATACTGGTTCCGGGATGAAACCGGCATCGAAGTCTTTTACAACGAATATGACAGCAAATATACGGAAGAAAACTATGCATTGTGGACGGATCTGCTGGCAAAGGGAAAGAGAATCTGGGCGTGTGCCGGCGGTGACAGACACTCTCATCCGAGAGATCAGGCACTGACCACCATTTATGCAGAAGAAAAGACAAATGCCGCCTATCTCTCTCATCTCCGGATTGGGGATTTCACCTGCGGTTCTGTAGGAATCCGTATGTGTATTGGAGATACCCGTACCGGCGGCAAGTG
>JAFZET010000153.1 GCA_017560565.1 Clostridia bacterium
CCACCGGGCGGAAAGCGGAAGAGATACCCGCCATCTATTTCTGAGTGAACCTGTGTTGACTGACACAGAAGAGGCGTCTGGAGTCTGGAAAAAGTGGTCCACAAGCGGACAAAAAATCCGTAAATTCCCGGAAAATACTTGACTTTTCCCGGTAAAAAGGGCATAATATACCTGTATGGAAAAGGGGAAAATCTGCTTTTTCCATACAGGCAAGGATTAAAAATATCATCTGTAAAAGAGAGGTATATACGTATGAAAATCGGTGCACAGTTTTACACCATCCGTGATTTCTGCAAGACCCCTGAAGCTCTGGCAGAAAGCCTGAAGAGAGTTGCTGATATCGGGTATACTACCGTTCAGATCTCCGGTACCTGTCCCTTCGATGCAGCATGGCTGGGCGAAGAATTGAAGAAGAACGGTCTGAACTGCGGTATCACCCATTACAACTACAACCGCATCATTAACGAAACCGAAGCCGTGATCGCAGAACATACCGCATTTGGTTGTGACTATATCGGTATCGGTGGTTTCTTCGGCGGCGTTGACGGTCTGCCCAAGTTTGTGGAAGAAGCTACTCCCGCAGCCAAAAAGATCGCAGAAGCCGGCAAGCTGTTCATGTACCATAACCATAACTGGGAGTATGAAAGCAAGTGCGCTGACGGTCGCAACGTAATGGAACACCTCTTCGACGAATTTGATGCTTCCATTATGGGCTTCACCCTGGATACATACTGGGTAAAGTACGGCGGTTACGAACCCCTGGAAGAAATCAAGAGACTGAAGGGGCGTCTCCCCTGTGTACACTTCAAGGATATGTTCAAGGACGGCGATGAACGGAGAATGTCCTGGGTCGGCGGCGGCAACACCATGAACTTTGAAAAGATTGCAGCTGCTTTCATCGATGCCGGTGCCAAGTATGCTTATGTGGAACAGGATAACTGCAACGGCGAAGATCCCTTTGAATGCCTGAAGAAGAGTTACGATTACCTCCGCTCCATCGGTCTGAACTGATCGGCGGGACACGAAAGGAGAACTATTCATGAAAAAATCCGTTACCGATACCTATACCCTGTATAACGGCGTGAACATTCCCTGTCTGGGCTACGGCACATGGCAGACACCTGCCGATGTAGCCAGCAGCTGTGTCTGCTATGCACTGCAGCAGGGATACCGTCATATCGATACTGCTTCCGCATACGGTAATGAATTCAGCGTTGGGGAAGGTATACGTGCATCCGGCGTACAGAGAGACCAGATCTTCCTGACCACCAAGCACTGGATCTCTCACAGAGGCTATGACAAGACCATCGAACACTGCGAAGATTCCCTCCGTGCCCTTGGAACCGATTATATTGACCTGTACCTGATCCACTGGCCGGCAGTTGCCAAGATTGCCGACAACTGGGAAGAACTCAACGCAGAAACCTGGAGAGGCTTTGAAAAGTTGTACAAGGACGGTAAGATCCGTGCCATCGGTGTTTCCAACTTCCTGCCTTCTCATCTGGAAGCGCTGAAGAAGACCGCCGAGATCCTGCCCATGGTCAACCAGATCGAATTCCACCCCGGTTATACCCAGAACGAAGTGGTGGATTATTGTAAGGCAAACAACATTCTCGTAGAAGCGTGGAGCCCCCTGGGCTGCGGCAGACTGCTGGCCAACCCTGTGATCGATGAGATCGCCAGATGGCACGACTGCTCTCCTGCACAGCTCTGCATCCGTTACGCACTGGAAAAGGGTCTGCTGCCTCTGCCCAAGTCCGTAACACCTCCCAGAATTGTGGAAAATATGCGTGTGTTCGGTTTCAGCCTTCGTCCTGAAGACATTGAAACCATCGACGCCATGGAAGAAACCGGCTTCAGCGGATTCTATCCGGAAGACGCACCGGCAGACGCTCTGTAAGATTTGCAGATATAACAGAAAAACAGACTGCTTTCCGATTGGAGAACAGTCTGTTTTTTCGTTGTGAGAATCTTACTTGGCGCTCAGGTTGTTTTCGTAGGATTCAATCATCTTCTTGAACGTGTGACCCGTGCGAACTTCCGTTTCTGTAACAATTTCGGATTTTGCATGATTTTTCAGCTTTTCCAGATATTTTTCACAGGAATCTCCAGTAAAGATCTTGATATCCAGCTGCACAACCCCTGATCCCTGTGGAGTGACATAGATTTTATCTATAAAGGAATCTACAAATTCTTTGGTAATAGCGGAACCATGACAGTACATGGATGCTTCTTTGAGGGTATGATGGATTTTTTCCATATGGGCATAAAAATCTGCACTGGATTCTTCCTGCGCCTGCAGCTCTGCCAGAGCCTGCTCTGCTTCTTTGATTTCCAGTGTACAGGTTTTTGTCATCTCAGCAAAGTCATCATCGGTGATCTTTTCAGCCATCAGCAGATCCAGCAGCTTGGATTTTTTCCTGCGGGCAAGATCGGCAGCTTCTTCCTGTTCTTGGATCCTTTTGCCGAGAGTACCATCGGAAGTCATGGAGCGATAGATTCTTTCGTATTCTTCCATCATGGCAGCGGACAGATCACGGGTGTCCTTGAACACTTCAAAGAGAAGTGGCTTGATTTCCTCTTCATAAATGGCAAAGGAAGCACAGGAGTCGGCACCGTTGTTGATCTTGCCGGAACAGACCCATTTGGAATTTTTGTTTCCCTGCTTGTCTTTGGATTCCCGTCTGTAATAGGGGGTACCGCAGCAAGTACAGAAA
>JAFZET010000154.1 GCA_017560565.1 Clostridia bacterium
AGCAGTCGTTACTTTGACAGAGATCGGACAAACGGTTGAGAGATATCTGCGGAATATCGGGGATGTAAATGCGGATGTATATGCAGATACCTATATCATCATGCCGGATCATGTTCATCTTCTGCTGCGTGTATGCGGTTATGTATCAACAAAGGAAGACGGCTGGTCGCCTGCTGTGCATACCCGTATGGTAAGGGTTATCCGTTCTTTTAAGACGGTAGTAACCAAAAAATTGGGTTTTTCTATATGGCAGACTTCTTTTTATGACCGTGTTGTACGGGAGAAGAATGAGTATATGGCCTATCGGCGGTACATTCTGGAAAATCCTGCCCGATGGCTGGCGAAATACGGGGGAATACCGTAAGTCGTCTGCCAAGTTTAATCAAAAGGAAATTTTACTATGAAAAAATACCTGATCCTTCGTGCCGTGCTGGCGGCGATGGTGCTGACCTCCTGCGGGGGGACGCCGGAAACGGAGATCGCTGCAGCACTGGCGGAGCTGATTCCGGCTTCTCTGGAGCTGAATGTGGTCTATTTCGGCGAGGGGCTGCCCATTTCCAGTGACCGGGAGACAGCGGAAGCGTTTTATGAATCCATGGGGGCGGGTGCGGAGATCTCTCTGAACTATCACCCCGTCTCCCCGGATGCACCCTATCAGTCCATTGACGAGATCAAGGCGGCCACGCTGGAGGTGTTCTCGGATGCGTATGCGGACTACCTGTTCACCATGGCCTTCGAGGGGCTGTCCACTGTGTTTGACGAGGGGACGGAGATGCAGGTCACCAAAAATGTGTCCTATGCACGGTATCTGGAAACCGGCGGCGTTATGACCGTACGGATGAACATTCACGAGGAAGCCTTCCCCCTGAACCGTACCTATGATCCTGCCGATTTCCATGTGATCCGGGAAAAAGACGGGTACATTCTGGTGGAAGTCCAGTCCTATGTGGACGGTGTGTCCGATGAACGGATCGAAGTCAAGCTGGTGCGCAATGCGGACGGTGCCTTCCGTCTGGATTCGCCGACATACTGAGAGAATTAAGAATTAAGAATGAAGAATTAAGAATTGGGTGCGCAGGGATGTGTTTCCGACAGGACGGTTATATTTTCTGGTTCCGGAATTCTTTTGTTGGAGTAACGTGATTCTTAATCTGTAATTCATAATTCTTAATTCATAATTCTTAATTCTGAATTTGACCGGAGGTCATCATGCGGACAATAGCAGCCATATCCACGCCTCCCGGAAAGGGCGGGATCGCCGTGATACGGATTTCCGGGGAGGACGCATTTGCCGTGGCGGGACGGGTTTTTACCTGTGCAAACGGACGGGCGGTGGCGGATCTGCCTCCCCGGTTTGCGGCATACGGTACCATCCATACTCCCGCCGGGGATGTGCTGGACACGGGGATCTGTACCCCTTACCATGGTCCCGCTTCCTTTACCGGGGAAAACATGGCGGAAATTTCCTGCCACGGCGGGACATTTGTGACCGCATCCGTGCTGTCGGCTGTGCTGGCGGCGGGGGCGGACATGGCAGAGGCGGGGGAATTCACCAAACGCTCCTTTCTTGCCGGAAAACTGTCTCTGACGGAGGCGGAAGCGGTGGGACGGCTCATCGATGCGGACACGGAAGAACGGATGAAGCTTTCCTCCGGGGCTGTGCGCGGCGTGGTTTCCGAAAAGATACGTTCTGTCAGAGAGCCGCTCTTTGATGTAATGACCGCCCTGTACGCCGCCATTGACTATCCGGAAGAGGATGTGGGGGACGAAGGGGAAGAGCAGATCGCCTCCGTGGTGGAAACGGTGCTTGGCGGTGTCAGAGAACTGCTTTCCACCTACAAGACCGGGCGTGCCGTGGCGGATGGGGTAAAGACCGTCATCTGCGGCAGACCCAATGCGGGGAAAAGCTCTCTGTTCAACCGGCTCACCGGGGAAGAATCGGCCATCGTGACCCAGATCGCAGGCACCACCCGTGACATCCTGCGGCAGACCGTTTCCTTCGGCGGCGTGACCCTGCGTCTTGCCGACACGGCGGGACTCCGGGAGACGGCGGATGTGGTGGAAAAAATGGGCGTGAACCGGGCAGAAGCGGAGATCCGGGATGCTGATCTGGTACTTGGGGTATTTGACCCAACGGAAGGGATCGGGGCGGAAGAGGCGGACATGATGGCTGCCTATCCGGACTGCCCGAAGATCGCCGTGCTGAACAAGGCGGACACGGGACGCACGTTCTCCGATGCGGACATGGCTGCCATAGAAGCGGCGCATGATGCGGTGGTATCTGTCTCCTGCGAAACGGGGGACGGCATGGATGCGCTGGCGGCGGAAGTGGCGAAGCTCTGGGGCAGTGACCGGCTGGTTATGGGCAGAGATGCAGTGATCTGGGATGTACGCCAGCACGCAGCCCTTTCCCGGGCGGAAATGTATCTCTCGGAAGCGGCGGCGGCTCTTGCATACGGAGACGAGATCGATGCGGTCTGCACGGTGGTGGAATCCGCTCTGGCGGCACTGGACGAAACGGACGGACGTCTGGTGAACGGCGAGATCGTGGATGCCATTTTCCAGCGGTTCTGCGTGGGAAAATGAATGGAATACAGGATGGGTCTGTGGTGCTGCCGCAGGCCTTTTTGTTTGCCGGAAAAGAAAAAAGCCTGCAGAGCAAAATTCTGCAGACTCATTTGGATATATTACTGTGCGTTTCCGAGGGATTCCAATGCGGCGAAGTAGTATTTTTCCAGCTCACCGTCGGAGATGACGGTGGTGCGGCCTCTTTCGTATTCGGCGTCCACCCGCTGTTTGATGGCGGCAATGATGGGATCCTTTTTGTCCACTTTCTTTTCCACGCCGTTGTCGGACAGATAGCGGTTCAGCCAGTGGGCGATGCCCGCCATGCCGCTGTTGTTGTCCACGGCTACCTTGGCGGGGCGGTTCAGGAGCTTTTCGGTGTTGAAGATATTGTAGATCTCTTCGTCCTTCATGAGCCCGTCTGCGTGGATGCCGGCTTTGGTTACGTTGAAGTCACGACCCACGAAAGGTGTTCTGGGGGGGATATCGTAGCCGATTTCCTTCTGGAAATATTCCGCAATCTCCGTGATGACCGTGGTGTCCATGCCGTCTGTTGTGCCTCTGAGAGAAGCGTATTCCATGACCATGGCTTCCAGGGGGCAGTTGCCGGTTCTTTCGCCGATGCCCAGCAGGGAGCAGTTCACGCTGGCACAGCCATACAGCCATGCGGTGGCGGCGTTGGTGACGACCTTATAGAAGTCGTTGTGCCCGTGCCATTCCAGCAGAGAGGACGGGAAGCCGGCGTAGTGCATCAGACCGTACATGATGCCGGGGACGGAACGGGGCAGTGCCGCACCGGTGTAGGAGATCCCGTAGCCCATGGTATCGCAGGCACGGATCTTTACCGGGATGCCGCTCTGGTCGCTGAGCTTGCGCAGTTCTTCCGCAAAGGGCAGCACGAAGCCGTAGAAGTCCGCACGGGTGATGTCTTCAAAGTGGCAGCGGGGGGAGATGCCCATTTCCAGAATGTCGGAGATGACGCCCAGATATTTGTCCAGTGCTCCCTGTCTGGTGAGTCCCATTTTATTATAGATGTGGTAGTCCGAGCAGGAAACCAGAACACCCGTCTCCCGGATGCCCAGGGATTTTACCAGCTCAAAGTCCTTCTTGGAGGCACGGATCCATGTGGTGATCTCCGGGAAGGTATAGCCCAGATCCTGACAGGCCGCCAGCGCTTTTCTGTCCTTTTCGGAGTACACGAAGAATTCCGACTGCCGGATGAGCCCCTTGGGACCGCCCAGCCGGTGGAGCATGGCGAAGAGGTCCTTGATCTGCTTGACGGTAAAGGGGGCAGTGGACTGCTGACCGTCACGGAAGGTGGTATCGGTCATCCAGATTTCCGCAGGCATATTCATAGGCACGACCCGGTGGTTGAAGGAAACCTTCGGCACGGATTCGTAATCAAACAGGTACCGGTACAGCTCCGGTGTTTCTCTCTCCTGCAGGGAGTAGTGGTAAGCGGACTGTTCGATCAGGTTTGTCTGGTCGGAAAATGCGATCTTGATATCGTGTTCTCTTTTGAACTGCATATATATTCACCAGTCTTTCGGGAAAATTCATTTTGGAATGTATGGGGTATTATAGCACACAAAATGCAGGCTGTCAATAGTATAGCTGCATTTTTATACGGTGTATAGTGGGATTTTGTTTTGAAAATGCATAATTTGGCTGGAATTGCTTCGTTGCGAGCGACTGGGGGAGTAGTACTGGGTGTCAGGGAGGAGTTACGGTCGCTTTTTTAAATAAAGCCGCGTATCTACATAC
>JAFZET010000155.1 GCA_017560565.1 Clostridia bacterium
ATCGGTGCCTATGTGGAGGCACATCCATACAACCGGCTGGATCTGCAGAAATACACTTCCCTGCGGCTCCGGATGCTGAACAGCGAACACGCCGTGCTTTCTGTCATTCTGACCTATCGTGAACAAGAGGGGAACCAGCCCATCATAACCCTACCCGCAGAAAAAACAAAAGCCCTGCATCACAGCTGGGCAGAATATTCCGTTCCTCTGGATGGAATTCCGGCAGGCGAGATCCTTCGGATGGAATTCCGTGCGGAACTGTGCGATACTTATTATCAGTTTATCAATCTGGAAGGTTTTACGCTGATGCCCGCATAACCTCAGCCATAACGCAGGATTTCTGCGAATCCATGTGAATACACACAGGAGGTACCACCCCATGTCCAAAACCTATTCCATACTCGATTACGGTGCCATATCCGGCGGCACGGACTGTACCTGCGCCATCCAGTCTGCCATTGATGCCTGTTTTACGGACGGCGGCGGTGTGGTGGAGATCCCTGCCGGGGAATACCACACAGGAGATATCCGCCTGCGGAGCCATGTGACCCTGCATCTGCTGAAGGATGCTCTACTGATCGGCAGCCGTGATCCCATGGCGTATTACCATTACCGGGACGACAAACTGGAACCGCTTCCGGAGGAATGGATCACGGAAGCTCTGTATACCAGAGGCAAACGGCTCACCACACCCGAATTTATGGCAAAACCCGGTTCCCGCTGGGTACATGGACTGATCAAAGCCATGGGTGCAGAAGATATCGCCGTCATCGGAGAAGAAGGTTCCATCATTGACGGGCAGGACTGCTATGATGAACTGGGTGAAGAAAATTACAGAGGTCCTCATGCCATCAGCCTGTACTATTGCCGAAACATCCGCTTCTCCGGTTACACGATCCAAAGCAGTGCCAACTGGGCACACGCCATTTTCAATTCCGAAAATATCCACATGGATCATGTCACGGTCTATGCCGGTCACGATGGGATACACTACACCTCCTGCCGGAACATGACCGTTGAGGACTGCGCCTTCTATACCGGCGATGACTGCATTGCGGGAATCGATCTGATCAATGTCACCGTCCGCCGGTGTATTCTGAACACTGCCTGCAGTGCATTCCGAATGGGCGGCACCAATGTACTTGTGGAAAACTGCCGTATGTACGGACCGGCGGCATATCTGTTCCGAGGGAGCATGACGAAAGAGGAAAAAGCGGCTTGCATGCCCTCTCTCGCCAATCCCGGCGGTGTACTCCGTGACGATGCGGGACACCGGTTCAATATGCTTTCCGCATACACCTATTACGCCGACTACACCAGAGAGATCTCCGTTCAGCCCGGCAATATACTCCTGAAAGACTGCGTGATCGAGAATGCCGATCGTCTGCTGCACTACAACTACTCCGGCAACGAAACCTGGCAGATCAACAAGCCCCTGCGGAATATCCGGATGGAAGGAATCCGGGCATCCGGCATTTCCCTGCCGCTGAACGCCTATGGGGACAGTGAAATTCCCCTGCATCTGGAGATCGCTGATTCCGATATTACATTCCGGGAGGACAGAGAAGCGGCGTTCATGCATCTGTGCCACTATGACTATGTACTTCTGGAAAACGTAAAGATCCGCATACCCGGGGACAAGCCGCTGATCCGAATCTGGTCGGAGGAGGGTGAGATCCGGCTGAAAAATGTGGATGCACCCAACCAGCGGGTGGAAAAATCAGAGGAACCCTTCTTTGCCCAGCCGATCTGATCCGGCTATGGAACATATTACATACATCAATTATATAACATGGAGGAATACAATATGAAACAAATCGGTTACTGCGTTGCCGGACTTGGTGTGGGGAAAGCCCATGTTGCCGCCGCTGCTGCCAATCCCCATGTGGGATATCTTGCCATCTGTGACATTGACGAAGCCCGTCTGGAAGCAGTGGGAAAACAGTACCCGCAGGCGGTTCGCTACAACACTTTTGAAGCCATGCTGGAAGATCCCAACATTGATATCGTAAGCGTTGCCCTGCCCAGCGGCATCCATGCGGAATATGCTGTTAAAGCACTGGAAGCCGGCAAGAATGTTCTTTGTGAAAAGCCGATCGACACCACTGTGGAAAAGGCACTCCGGATCGAAGAAGCCAGAATCCGTACCGGAAAGAAGGTCGGCGTGATTTTCCAGAACCGCAACATTCCCGTGATCCGTGAAACCAAAAAGGCACTGGAAAACGGTGCTCTCGGCAAACTGATTCTGGGGACTTTCTCTGTGAAATGGTACCGTGACCAGCCCTATTATGACGCCGGCGGCTGGAGAGGTACATGGGCGATGGACGGCGGCGGTTCTCTGATGAATCAGGCTGTACATACCGTTGACCTGATGCAGTGGCTGATGGGCGATGTGGAAAGCGTACAGGGGATCTATACCGTAGCCAATCACAACATCGAAACGGAAGACCTCACCGCTTCCCTGATCCGCTTCAAAAACGGTGCTACCGCCACTTTTGTGTCCACCACCTGCTGCAATCCCGACCGGGGTACATTCCTGCAGATCTACGGGGCGGACGGATGCATTGAGCTGCGGGGCGACACCATTGATGCATGGAAAGTGAAAGGGATCACCCCGGAAGAAGAAGCTGCCATGCGTGAAAAATATGCAGACGGCGGTGCTGCTGCCGTGGCGGCGGATCCCACGCTGGTCACCGGGCACGCTTC
Source organism: Clostridia bacterium (assembly GCA_017560565.1). GTDB lineage: Bacteria > Bacillota > Clostridia > Oscillospirales > CAG-272 > UMGS1696. Next base: position 2,707 of record JAFZET010000155.1, read on the forward strand.
CCAGGTGAACGATATGGTTGAAGCCGTTCTGCAGGATCGGGATCCGCAGGTATGTCCCATGGAAGCGATCAAGGCGGTGCGGATCATCAACGCTGTATACGAATCCTCCCGTACGGGACAGGTGATCCGGTTTGAATAATCCATCTCTGTCCTTTGTGCGGATGGGGACAACAGACAAGCTCCGGTTGAAATAACAGCGGAAACACAAGGAGGCAATACGTTGAAGAAAATTTTGACAGCATTCTGTTTTACCGATATACACAACCAGCAGGCTATGCTGGATTATCCCACCACAGTCAGAAAATCGCTCCTGCAGGCAAACGCACTGGCTGCAGAAGAGTTCGGACTGGCGGATGTGGCACTCGTAGGCGGCGATAACATATCCGACTACCCCCACTGGAATAAATCCTGCGCCCTGCCCAAGAAAAATTTTCTGGATATTAAAAACAAAATCAACGCCTGTATTTCCGGTAACGTAAAAGGAGGCAAGGTGCTGTATGCTGCCGGCAACAACGACATGATCCTCGGAGATATCGGCACGGAAGAGAATGAGCCCTATAATACCACGGATTTTTATGATTTGATGGATTCTGCTTTCGGCACGCTTCCCGACAGTGAAAAACTCATACTGACATCTGCGGAGAAGCCGGGTGAACTTTACTGGGGCGCATTCCATTATGTTGTAAACGGAATTGATTTTATCGGCATCAACATTGACCCCAACACGGCTTTCAATTCCCACGAGGGATATTACAGTGATGAAACGCTGATCTGGGTCAAGAACAAACTGAATGAAATTGATCCGGACGGCAGAAAATGTGTGTTTGTCGTCGGTCATCTGTCTGCCATCTATTATTACAACGATGGCTCTCTGGTGGAAACCATGATAAACGGCAACCGTTCCCTGTTTTATGACATATTTGCAGGACACCGGAACGCATTTTACCTGTATGGACACGTACACGGCGAAAAATCCTGCTACAGAGACTGTTCGTCCGGTGCGGTTCTGCACATCAATGAACAGAATATGCCCCTGGGAGATAATCTGCGGGAAGAGGATTCCTGCGGGAAAGAATATGCGTACACCTTTGTCCACATGGGAGGACTGAGACCCTTCGGACGGCAGTATTTTGAATCTGACGGCATGAAGGGCTATGGCGGCGAAGACAAGCTGCAGTATTTCCCCACTACCGCCACACCGACACTGGCGCAGTTTCTGGTTTTTGAAGTGTACGAAGACCGGGTGGTTTTCCACATCCGGAATACGGGTACCCATGAACAGTACCACAGAGACGACAAACTGAAAGAATACACGGTATATCTGCGGTGAAAATACTTTCCGACATATATGTGTATATCCGAAAGAAGGTATGAGGTTACATGAAAGATTTTGGTCAGATCACGCCGCGGATGAAAACGTTCCGGGACAGAATTATCGGGACACAGTCCAGCGTATGTACAGAACGTGCCCGGCTGACTACGGAAGCATACCGGCAGTATGAAAGTATGCCGCTTCCCCTGAAACGGGCACTGATGCTCCGGCATATCCTCTCCGGTATGTCCATATTCATCGAAGAAGAAACACTGATCGTGGGAAACCAGGCCAGAGCGAACCGTGCTGCTCCCATCTTTCCGGAATATGCCATGGACTGGGTGGCTAACGAGCTGGATCAGTTTGACAAACGGGACGGGGATCTGTTTACCATCACGGAAGAAGACAAAAATGTGATCCGGGAGATCTATCCTTTCTGGAAGGGGCGCACACTGCAGGACAGAGCGTATGCCTCCTATCCGCCTTTTGCCAGAGCAGTCTACGATCTGGGGATCATCCGGAACGAAGGCAACATTACCTCCGGGGATGCCCATCTGGCGGTGGACTACGAAACCGTTCTGCAGAAGGGACTGATCGACTATCGCCGTAGGACAGAGGAAAAACTGCGCTCTCTCCGGTATGAAGATCCGGAAGAAATGAAAAAAAGCTATTTCTATGAAGCGGTACTGATCGCCATAGAAGCTGTGGAGATCTTCGCCCGCCGCTTTGCCGATCTTGCCGATACAGAGGCACAGACTGCTTCTCCCGGACGTGCGGCGGAACTGCGGGAAATCGCACGGATCTGCCGGAAAGTTCCCATGCAGAAAGCGGATTCCTTCCACGAAGCCATCCAGAGTGTGTGGTTCCTGCAGCTCATCCTGCAGATCGAATCCAACGGACATTCCCTGTCCTTCGGTCGTTTTGACCGGTATATGTATCCTTTCTATGAAAAAAGCATCCGGGAAGGTGTACACGTTTCCGTGATCCGGGAACTGCTGGATTGTCTCTGGATCAAAACCCTGACCATCAATAAAGTCCGCAGTGCCCGCCATTCCAAATTCCAGGCAGGACTGCCCATGTATCATAACGTAACCATCGGCGGTTCGGAAGAAGACGGAAGTGACACCACCAACGCCCTGAGCTTTGAAGTTCTCCATTCCGTCGCACGCATGAAGCTGACCCAGCCCAATCTGACCGTCCGATATCACCGGAATCTGAACCATGACTTTTTCATGGACTGTCTGGAAGTGGTGGCGCTGGGCTTCGGTATGCCCGCCTTCAACAGTGACGAGATCATTCTGCCCATGCTGCGCTCCAAAGGTGTGTCGGCAGCGGATGCCAGTCAGTACAGCGCCATCGGATGCGTAGAAGTGGGCGTTCCCGGAAAATGGGGGTATCGCTGCACCGGCATGAGCTATCTGAATTTTCCGAAAACTCTGATGATCGCACTGAACGACGGAGTGGATCTCCGTTCCGGAAAGAAAATCTGCGAAGGATCCGGTCATTTTCTCTCCATGGGTTCCTTTGAGGATGTTCTGCACGCCTGGGATCATACCGCACGACAGCTGATCCGGATCGGCGTAGTGCTGGACAACTGTGCGGACATGGCAGTGGAACAGGAAGTCCCGGACATCCTCTGTTCCGCTCTGGTGGACGACTGTATCGAAAGAGGCAAACATCTCAAGGAAGGCGGAGCTGTGTATGATATGGTCAGCCAGCTTCAGGTAGGGATCGCCAATCTGGGCAACTGTCTGGCTGCCATCAAAAAGAACATCTTCGATGACCGTACCCTGACGAAAGAACAGCTCTGGGAAGCACTGACCAGCAACTATACCTGCGAAACCGGAGAAGCCATCCGACAGCTTCTTCTGGAAAGTCCCAAGTACGGCAACGATGACGATTATGTGGATTCGCTGACGGTGCTCGGCTATGAAACCTATCTGGATGAGATCCGCCATCATAAGAATACACGGTACGGGAGAGGTCCCATCGGCGGCGGTTATTTTGCCGGAACCTCCTCTGTAGCCTCCAACGTCCCCCAGGGGAAAGGAACACCTGCCACACCGGACGGAAGACGTGACGGGGAACCGCTGGCGGAAGGATGCTCTCCCTCTCACGGCACTGACCTGCACGGTCCCACTGCTGTGATGAAATCCGTTACCAGGCTGAAAACCGAAGAAATTTTCGGCGGTGTTCTGCTGAATCAGAAGATCTCGCCCCAGTCTCTTTCCACTGAAGAGGACAAACAGAAGCTGGAATGGCTCCTGCGTACCTTCTTTGATGATCTGAAGGGGTATCACATCCAATACAATGTGGTTTCCAGGGACACACTGCTGGCCGCCCAGAAGGATCCGGAAAAGTACCGGGATCTGGTGGTACGTGTGGCGGGGTATTCCGCTTTCTTCAACGTACTGCCTACGGAAACCCAGAACGATATCATTGCACGGACTGAACAAACTTTATAGGAGAATCTGTTATGAACAATACGACTGCCCTGATCACCGGTGCAGGCGGCGGAATCGGTAGAGCCATCGCTGTGCGTCTGGCAAAATCCGGTGTACGCCTTGCCCTGTGCGGACGCAATACCCAAAAACTGCAGGATACCAGAGATGCAGTCCTGCCCTACACGGAAGAGCCCCTGCTGCTGGCGGGAGATCTGACGGATGACAGCTATCTGTTCTCGCTGGCTGAGAAAACCGCCGCTCATTTCGGTTCACTGGATATCCTGATCAACAATGCCGGTATGGCATACAACGGTCCCTTTGAGGCTACCGCCCCGGAAACATTCGATCAGCTGATGAAAATCAACGCCCGCTGTCCGTATTTTCTCTCCCAGAGTGCTCTTCCCTACCTGAAACAGTCCGATCATGCCACCATCATCAATATCTCCTCCAACATGGGACATACTGCCTATAAGGATCAGAGTGCCTATATTGCATCCAAGCATGCCCTGCATGGACTGACAAAAGCCCTTGCCAAGGAAGTATATGCCTATGGGATC
>JAFZET010000156.1 GCA_017560565.1 Clostridia bacterium
GCTGTAGGGATGGAAGCCATGGAGCTTGAACCGTCCGTTCCACTTTTCCTGTACATAGTTCAGCAGTTTTCCGTCAAAGCTGTTGACCACGCAGCGGTCTTCCAGTCCGTATTCTTCGATCAGGGCGATGGTACGGTCACAGCTTTCTTTTGCCCAGTCCTCGCCGTCCCGGAAATAATCCTTGAACTCGAAGTTGAAGGTCATTTTTTCGTATCCTGCACCGTCCATGGCTTTTGCCAGTTCCAGAAATTCCCGGAAGGCGGGGACACGGACACAGGCGAATTTGGGATGCTTTTTGATGCCGGCATCGGCTTTTTTGATCTCTGCCAGGGTGAGATCCCGGATTCGTCCGGTCATGTCGGTGGTTCTGTCCAGCCGGTCGTCGTGGATGATGACGATTTCTTTATCTTTTGTCATGTGCAGATCCAGTTCGATCATGTCTGCACAGATCTCATAAGCGGAACGGAAGGCGGGCATTGTGTTTTCCGGATACCCGTCAATATTGCCTCTGTGTGCCGCTACGGGAATGTATTTCATGATATTTCTCCTTATCCCTTTTTGATGCTGGTTGCCAGATGGGTCATGTGCTTTGCGTATTCCCAGGGGATCTCGTTTTCCAGCACCGCATTTTCGCCGTCCTTTATGTATGCCCGCAGATCCCGGATCAGAGCCAGGGTCACGTGTTCCCGGATGTCAATGGTGGGACCGCCACGGTGGGGTACCAGAATGATGTTTTCGCATCCTCTGAGGCAGGAGTCCATGGGCAGCGGTTCCTTCTCGAATACGTCCAGAATGGCACGGATCCTTCCGGCTTTTGCTGCTTCTGCCAGATCCTCTTCCACGATGATGGGACCTCTTGCGGTATTGACAAACAGGGCGTCCGGTTTCATCATACCGAAATACCGCTTGCCGATCATGTGATAAGTGTCATCTCTGAGGGATTCGTGAAGGGTTACAATATCGCTTTCGGTGAACAGGGTTTCCATATCGCATTTTTCGGCACGGTATTCCGCTTGGTCTTCGGGACGGAACCAGTCGGAGCAGATCAGTACCCGGCACTCGAATGCCTGCAGCATCTTTGCCAGATACTTGGCGATCATGCCGAAGCCGATGATGCCGATGGTCTTGAAGCGGATCCCGTCACTGTGATGGAAGGGTGCCCAGCCGTTTTCCGCCGTTTCGTTGATGAGCTTCACCAGTCTGCGCTGTGCCAGCAGGATATAACCGATGGTACCCTCCGCTACGGAATTGGCGAAAAGCCGGTTGCCGCTGAGCATATGAATGCCTTTTTGCGCCACGGTTTCCGTCATTTGTTCTGCCACGCTGCCGCCGGTATAGCATATCATTTTCAGCCGGTCGGCTTTCGAGAGCATATCTTCATCCATACGGGGCAGCCCCCAGCTGCCGAACAGGATATCCACACCGGGCAGGGCGTCCCGGAGTTCTTCACGGGTGAACACGCCTTCACGGACGCTGCCGCAGGTCTGCAGTTCTGCCATGACCCGGTCGGTGAAGAAGGTCTTCTGGTTGTCGGCGTTTGCCATACGGTTTATCAGAATTTCCATACAGGTATCCTTTCTCAGTTCATGGATTCCAGCACTGCATCATACTGTGCCAGTGCTTTGGCTTCCAGTGCAGCGTAGGCGGAAGCAAAATCGGTACTCTTTTTGGACATCATGGAGGAGATCAGGGTGGACATACCCACATTGCCGTCATACACGATACCGAAATCGATGTAGGTGCTTTCTCTGAGCAGATCGAATACCTGGGCGGTCAGCTGATCGCGGGCGTACTTTTTCTTCATGGATGCTTCAAAGAAAGCGGGAATGACTTTCTGATTTCCTTCATAAGACAGGGCATCGAAGATGACAGAAGCAAACTCCTTGTCGGAAACGGAGGAAGGAATACCAAATACCATGGACGAAGCGGGGCTGATGATGGTATAATAGGACTGCTGGGCTTCGTCATACTTGGGCATGGGCAGGGCGATGTAGGTGTCTTCCATATCCCGCATATAGTTGGGAGCGTGCATGATGATAGCGGTCAGGAACAGAATCTGTCCGTTGGCGAACATGGTGCACTGGTCGGAACCGTTTGTCAGCAGACAGGAGCGGTTTTCCTGATAGAACAGGTCATACAGCCGCTCTGCAATGGAAACCTGCCGTTCTGTGTTCAAGTTCAGGACAGGCTTGCCGTCTTCCATACGGGTGGTGAAGGATTCCATACCGTACTGCAGGGTCAGGGGCGTGTCGCTGTTGGCATAATTCAGGGTGTAGTAGAAGCCGTTGCCGTAGATGTCACTGCCGTCATAGACACCGTCACCGTTCACATCGGTGGTTATATTGGAAGCATATCCAAGGAATTTGTCCCATGTCCAGTTTCCTTCCAGTGCCAGTTCACCCAGATCGGGTATGCCGTACCGCTGCCCCATGGTGGTGTTGTAGAACATCCCGTAGGTACAGGACAGGGAGATACAGGTCATGTCGGAGTAGAAAATGGACTGGTTGCCGCCGATATCCAGTGCCTGATTCAGGTAGGCGGGATACCATGGGTTGTCCAGATTCTGCCAGGACAGCTCATCTTTAGGAATAAACAGGGGATCCTGAATGGCTGCCGGAGAAGTTTCCCGCAGGAAGCCGGACACCAGGTCGTAGGCGGCGTCTCCGCTCATGATGACGTTTCTGGCGGCTTTGACAAACCCTGCGGAGTCTGCGGGCATTTCGTGGAGAATTTTGATGTCAAAGGTTTCCTCCACGATCAGGTTCCGCTCATAGGCACCGTCCATGATGATATCCCCGGTGGCTTCCTCGGTGATGAACTGACCGGGAATGTACCGTGTACCGGTGCTGGGGGAAGCCATGGTGAATGTGCGTCCATCGTAGGTATCGGCAGGAAGATAGGTGTAAGCGGTATACTCGGTTTCCGCTTCGGTTTCCGCAGGGATGGTTTCATCGACAGGAGCGGTTTCCTCGGCAGCCGGGGCGGTATCTCCGCAGGAGGCAAACAGCGGGGTCAGCATGGCGAGGAGAAGCAGGATGGAAATCTGTTTTTTCATGAAGAACTCCTTTGCATTCTGTATAAAAATTTCACCTGGATGAGGTCATTATATCACAGAATCCACAGAAATACAAGTGTATGGAACAGGACAGGATTGAAAAATTGAAAAAATTTGCTGAAAACCATTAACCGCCGGGACGGATGCGGTACTATATGGGTGAAGATCTTCGATACACCATTTTCAGGAGGACGATATGGACGTGGAAACAGCGGCTGCCTTTGCGGCGGAGAACATGAAAACCATCTTTGCCTACGCCCTGCACCGGGTATCCGACAGAGAGGACGCAGAGGATCTGGCAGGGGATATTGTGGTGGCGGTGCTGGAAAATGCGGAAAAGCTGAAAAACGATGCCGCATTCCACGGCTGGTTCTGGGCGGTTGCTGCCAATACGGTGAAGAAATACTACCGGAAGAAAAGCCGCATGACGGTGGAAATCACGGAGACAGCAGACGATGCGCCGGACATGGCGGATATGCTTGTTCTCCGGGAGGAAACGGCACTTTTGCACAGGGAACTGTCATTTCTGGCGAAAGAATACCGGGAATGCACCGTGGCCTATTATTTTGACGGTCTGTCCTGTGCTGAGATTGCGAAGCGGCAGGGGATCTCTGTGGAAATGGTGAAATATTATCTGTACAAAACAAGACGAATTCTGAAAGAAGGTATGACCATGACGAGAGAATACGGCGAGAGAAGCTACAATCCGGCGGAGTTTTACTTCAGCACCATTTTTCAGGGGGCATACAATGCAGAATACCGGAATCTGTTCAGCCGGAAACTGCCGGGCAATATCCTGTACTGTGCTTACTACACTCCGATGACCCTGCGGGAACTGTCGGTGGAACTGGGCGTTTCGGCGGTGTATCTGGAAGATGAGATTGAACTCTTGAAGAAATACGATCTGCTGACGGAGAGCGGCGGGAAGTACCAGACAAAGCTGTGCGTATTTACAAAGGATTACGATACGGAATTTTTCCATGAAGCGGAGGTGCGGTTCACCGGCAGGCTGGGCGGGATCCTGGCATCGGTGAAGGAAAAACTGCCGCAGGTACGTGCGGTGGGTTTTCCCGGATGCGGAATGGAGGAAAACCGGCTGCTGTGGGCGTTTCTCTTCAAGCTGATGCAGGAAGGGCACAACAACTGGGAGAACCGGTGTGAGATCGGGTACCCTACCAACCTGTATGCCGGTGCAAAAGGGGTGAATTATGCCGTGGACTATGAAAGTCCGGATTGGGTCTATGCATCCGGTGCCTTTGCCGGATATTACGGACTGCGGCAGGGACTGGCGGCCTGCTTTGCCAATTTCGGTGTGCTGAATCCGAAGAATTATGTGGACAGCCCGGACAACTGTGGGAGACTGCAGACTCTGGCGGATGAAAGCATTGCCGGAGGGGAGAATGCGCCGCTTGTGTACCTGCAGGATGCGGAAATGGGACGGATTTTCCGGGAAATTCTGGCGGAGGAAGCGGACAGCATGGCGGAGGTATACCGGGAACTGGCGGCACTGGCTGTGGAAATCATGAGAAACCACGCCCCGAAAGCGGTAGCCGGGGAGATCGAAGCTGTGGTACGGAGCGTGCTGTTCCACCGTACTGTGGGGCTGATGGGCAAGATGGCTGCGGACAGCGGTGAGCTGTGTCTGCCGGATAAGGCGGATGCTCTCCCGGCGGCGGTATTTCTGTACAATACGGGAGAAACACCCATTGGCGTTCTGTCGGGGGATTGCGGGGACGGAACACGATAACGGGAAGAAAGGACGGTCGGATATCCGGCTGTCTTTTCTGTTTGGGGAATTTTTCCGGATTCCCTTGCAGACACTCACAGATTGTGCTATACTGTGTACAGAAACAGAAAACGATCGGACGGTTATTTATGACAAGGGAACAATGCAAAAAACAGGTCTGCGAAGCTATCGACCGGGCGGCGGCTGAGATTTTTGCCATAGCGGAGGAGATTCTCGCCCATCCTGAGCTGGGATACCGTGAGGAGAAAACAGCCGCACTGGTACGCAGGATCTTTGATACACTGGGAATCGGGTACACATATCCCCATGCCCTGACCGGGGTGAAGGGGAAGCTGACCGGCAGAGCGCACAACGCCAATATCTGCATCATGGGGGAACTGGATGCGCTGAAATGTGCCGGACATCCCCATGCCGCATCGGACGGAAACGCCCACGCCTGCGGGCATCATACACAGATTGCCGCCATGCTGGGATCTGCCATGGGACTTGCCGGTGTGATGGAACTGCTGGACGGGGATGTGACCTTTTTTGCGGTGCCTGCGGAGGAATTTATCGATCTGGACGGCAGACGGGCTCTGCGGGAAGAAGGGAAGATCCGGTATTTCGGCGGGAAACAGCAGCTCATTGCCGAAGGTGCCTTTGACGATGTAGACATGGCCATGATGATCCATGCCCAGCCGGATGAACCGGAGGCAAAACTGTACTGCCGGGGACACAATCTGGGATTCCGTGCCAAGACCATTACGTTCCGGGGCAGAGCGGCACACGGCAGCACACCCTGGGACGGTACCAATGCCCTGAATGCGGCGGCGCTCGCCATACTGGGGATCCACAGCAACAGAGAAACCTTCCGGGACGAAGAACATATCCGCATTCACCCCATCATCACCAAGGGCGGCGATGTGGTCAATTCCGTGCCGGATGAAGTCTGTATCGATACCTATGTGAGAGGTGCTGCACTGGACGCCATCCGGAAGGGGAATGACGCAGTGAACCGTTCTGTAAGCGGTGCTGCCCAGATGATAGGTGCTTCCGTGGAGACAGAAGATCTGGCGGGGTATCTGCCCATTGCGGAATCCGATGCGCTGTCTGCCGTGCTGGAAGCGAATGCGGCATCGCTGATCGGGAAAGAAAACCTGGTGTTCGGCGAGACCATTACCGGCTCCACCGATGTGGGGGATCTGAGTATGCTGCTGCCGGTGATTCAGCCTTCCATGGGCGGCTTCACGGGCAATCTCCACAGCCGTCAGTTCGGGGTACAGGATCCTGCGACTGCCATTCTGCTGCCTGCCAAAATGATGGCTATGACTGTCGTAGATCTGCTGTGGGACGGGGCAGACGGAGCGGCAGAAGTGAAAGAGAAGTTTGCGCCGGGACTGACGAAAGAAGAATACATCCGGTCTCTGGAAGGGGACATATAATATGGAAAGAAAAATCTGGACAGAAGAAATGCTCGATACCCTGCTGACGACACCCTCTGATGCGCTGTGTGCCGATATGGCAAAGCTGAACGGGGATATTATGGTGCTGGGTGCCGGGGGTAAAATGGGACCGACTCTGTGCGTGCTGGCAAAGCGTGCCATGGAAAAAGCCGGTGTGGATAAAAAGGTATACGCCGTGTCCCGGGGCAGTGATCCCATTGCCAAAGCATTTATGGAAGAAAACGGGATCGTCACCATTGCCGCCGATCTGCTGGATACGGAAAAGCTCCGTGCTCTGCCGGATACGGAAAACGTGATCTACATGGCAGGGAAAAAGTTCGGTACAGACGGTAACGAATGGCAGACCTGGGCTATGAACGCCGCCCTGCCCGCCTATACAGCGGAAAAATTCAGAAATTCCCGGATCGTGGTGTTCTCCTCCGGCAATATTTATCCCATGGTACCCGCTTATTCCGGCGGCTGCAGGGAAGAGGATGCACTGGGACCTGTAGGCGAATATGCCATGAGCTGTATGGCGAGAGAACGGGTCTTTGAATATGCCGCAAACACATGGGGTACAAAGGTGTTCTTTTACCGGCTGAACTATGCGGTGGATCTGCGCTACGGCGTGATCTATGACATCGCCCGGCAGATTCTGGAGGACAAGCCCATTTCCCTGCGCACCGCCTGCTTCAACTGTATCTGGCAGGGCAGTGCCAACGAAATTGCCATCCGTGGGCTGCTCCATGCGGATTCTCCCGCCTGCACCATGAATGTGACAGGTCCTGAAATCCTGTCCGTGAAGGAAACGGCACTGGAACTGGGGCGGTATCTGGGGAAAGAACCGCAGTTTGAAGGGGAACCCGGCGAAAAGGCGCTGCTGAACAATTCCGCCAAGGCTATGGAAACCTTCGGTTACCCGGCAGTATCTGCAAAAACGCTGATCCGCTGGCAGGCAGAGTGGCTTCTGGACGGCGGCAGAACGCTGGATAAGCCGACACACTTTGAGACGAGAGACGGAAAGTTCTGAGAAAAATAAGAAGTAGGAAATAAGAAGTAAACACAGGGAGTACATATATGACAAGACATGAAAAGGCGCTTGAGATTCTGCATACGGGGACGATCATTCCTGCCACGCCTCTTGCGCTGGATGAAAACAGACAGTTTGACGAAGAGGGACAGAGACTGCTGATGCAGTATTATCTCCACTGCGGCGTGGGCGGTATTGCAACGGCTGTGCATTCCACCCAGTTTGCCATCCGGGATCCGGAAATCGGGCTGTATGAGCCTGTCCTGCGGGTAGTGGCGGAAGAGATTGATGCTTTTGAAAAGGAAACCGGAAAGGTCATCGTGAAGGTAGCCGGTGTCTGCGGGGAAGCAGAGCAGGCTTGCAGAGAAGCCGAACTGACGAAGAAATACGGGTATGACGCCGTACTGCTCAGTCCCGGCGGGCTTGCCCATCTGACGGAAGAAGAACTGCTGGAACGGACGAGAGCCGTGGCAAAGGTGATGCCCGTCATCGGTTTCTATCTCCAGACGGCGGTGGGCGGCAGACTGTTTACCCCCGGGTACTGGGAAAAGCTGTGTGAGATCGACAATGTGGCAGCCATCAAATGCGCACCCTTCAACCGGTATCAGACTCTGGATGCCGTAAGAGCAGCCGCCACTTCCGCAAGACGGGATGAGATCACCCTGTACACCGGCAATGATGACAATATCGTAGCCGATCTGCTGGCGAATTACCGGTTCAGCGTAGACGGAACGGTGTACGAAAAAGGCTTTGACGGCGGTCTGCTGGGGCACTGGTCGGTGTGGACGAAAAAAGCGGTGGAGCTGTTTGAAACCGTCAGAGAAGCAAAGAAAAACGGTGTGGTGCCTCCGGAGCTGCTGACTGTGGCTGCTGCCGTGACCGATGCCAACTCCGCTCTCTTTGATGCCCGGAACAACTTTGCCGGGTGCATTGCGGGACTGCACGAGGTTCTGCGCAGACAGGGGCTGATGAAGACTATTTACTGTCTGGATCCCGAAGAAACCCTTTCTCCCGGACAGGCGGAGGACATAACCCGGATCGGCAGAGAATACCCCGAGTTGTGCGATGATGATTTCATTGCTGAAAACATTGCCGCATGGAAGGCGAAAATCCGGAAGTAAACCGATATAAGAACAACAACGGAGGTGCTGTATGAATCTGTATGCCATTGACGCACTGGGCAGAAAGATGCCCGTGAATGTGCCTTCTCCCCGGGAGAACCGGCTGGTGGGGATGTTCTATTTCCTGTGGCTGGGAGAACACGGCAGACACAAGCCCTATGATATTTCCAAAATTCTTGCGGCAGATCCCATGGCAGGGTACAAACCGGACAGCGATGTGTGGGGCGGTATCGGTACCTACCATCACTGGGGGGAGCCTTTCTACGGCTATTATTACAGTGATGACGAATGGGTTGTCAGACGTCACATGAAGCTTCTGACCCAGGCGGGGATCGATTTCCTGTTTTTCGACACCACAAATGCGGTGATTTACGAAAAGAATGTAAAAATCGTGCTGAAGGTACTCTCGGAATACATTGACAGAGGGCTGAAGGCACCGAAAGTGATGTTCTATACCAATACCGCCTCCGGAGAAACGGTACAGCGGATCTATGACTCCATCTACAAGCCGGAATACTGCATGAATACATGGTTCTGCATGGACGGTAAGCCGGTAATCATTGCGGTGCCGGAGGAATGCTCGCCGGAGACCAGAGAATTCTTCAACATCAAGCTGTCCCAGTGGCCCAACGAAGCGGACA
>JAFZET010000157.1 GCA_017560565.1 Clostridia bacterium
CCTATGGCGCCATGAACCAGCTGGACCGGTTCTCCATTGACATGATGGTAAAAGGCTATCTGCGTCCCCTGGAAGATGCCGGATACCTGGATTTCACAGCGCCCTGGTGGCATCCGGAAGTGACCCGGGAAATGTCTCTTGGCGGCAATACTTACTATGCAGCCTCCGCCTCCAACCTGCTGATGTATGTGGACACCTCCGCTATCTACATCAACACCAATATGGCAGAAAACCTGGACGTGTCTGTAAGCGGTATCTATGATGCCGTCAGAGAAGGCAGCTGGACACAGGATATGCTGATGGAAAAAGCCGCTCTTGCCAAGGCTGACCTGGACGGCGACGGGGAAATGACCCGGAAAGACCAGTGGGGTATGATGTGCTTTGACGAAAACATTCTGGGTACCTCTCTGATCACTGCAGGGGGCAAAAAGTCCTTGGATAAGGACGAAAACGACCATCTGACGCTGCTGTGGAACGATGAGCAGTATGTAAACCTGCTGGAAAACGCATATAATATTTTCCACAACGACGCAGTGCTGACCGAAGGAACCACTTCCGTCTACCGCCATAAAGCAACGGAATTTGCAGAAGGGCGGACTCTGTTCATGCACGGTTTCTTCATGGCAGTGGATCAGCTGGAAGAAATGGAAGACGACTACACCATCGTGCCCATCCCCAAGTATGATGCCGCACAGGACGGATATATCTGCGCCAACTACGACGTTATGACCTATATCATGCCCATGTTTGTAAACGACACGGAACTCTTCGGTGCCGTACTGGAATGGCTGTCCTACGAAGGCAAGGCACAGGTGACCGACGCCTACATCGAAACCACCATGAAGTTCAAGGCCGCCAGAGACGAAACCATGGCGGAAATGGTACAGATGTGTCTGGATGCTTCCATGATCGACCTGGGCAGTATGTACTGCTTCAACTGGTGCAGCTATGATTTCCTGTATTTCAATGTAATCTCCAAAAATTCTCTGAACTTTGCTTCCTATACGGCATCACAGGACAAAGCCGTCCAGAACCGGCTGAGCGAAATTGCAGAAGCGATAAACAAAATCCAGTAACCATCCTACAGAAATCACGGCGGGGCTTCCTGCCGTTTTTTCTATTGACTTCTTTTCAGGAATCTGTTACAATTATGATGTTTTGAAAACCATACTGATAAGGAGTATAGATAGAATGAAAAAGACCAAACTGTCCTGCCTCTTTCTGGCACTGCTGATGCTGGCATCCTGCGGTGCGCCGGCGGCAGATGAAGCAACCAAAGACACGACGGCAGAGACTGCGGCGGAAATCGAAACTGCCGCGGAAACCGATGCACTGGAAGCCCGTCTGGCTGTATCCGATGATCTGGGGGAAAAGGATTTCGGCGGTGAAGAATACCGCGTGATGATCCAGGAACGCTGGTTCGGCTATCACAATGCGGAAGAACTGACCGGCGACGGACTGAACGATGCCATTTACACCAGAAACATCAATGTGGAAGAACGATTCAATGTGAAGCTGGATCTGCAGAGCATGGTCCATGATGATCAGGCACAGGGGCTGAAGAACTGTGTCATTTCCGGCAACGATGAATACGATCTGTTCCTGGGCGGTGCTGTTGCTTCCGGGGATCTGGCTGTACAGGGTCTTTTCCGGAATATGCACGAACTGGATATCGATTTCACAAAGCCCTGGTATCCCTCGGACGCCATCACGAATCTGACGGTCAACGGGAAGATGTTCCTTGCCGCCAGTGATATCTGTCTGTCTCTGGCAGCCAATACATACTGCTACTATTTCAATAAGAATATGGTAGCGGATTACGGTCTGGAAGATCCCTATACGGTAGTCTCCGAAGGCAGATGGACCATCGATTATCTGATGCAGAACATCGCCAATATCTATGTGGATGCCAACGGGGACGGCGCGGAAGCCAATGACGATATCTACGGTTTCGGTACGGAAAAGGTCAACTCCCTGCCCGCTTATTTTTACGCTTTTGAAATCGATACCGTGGAACTGACCGAGGATGGTGTGAATATCCTTCTCGATAAGGTGGAAAAGAACATTGATGCCGTGGAAAAACTGCGTACCCTGCTGTACAGCAGTCAGGGCACCTATAAGTATACCGGTGACGGCGCCTACGGCAGCGGCGGAGATCTGTTTGTCCGTCAGCAGGCGATCTTCGCCGTATCCAAGCTGGGTGACTCCGCAAGCTGGTTCCGTGAAACCTGCGAATTTGACTACGGTATTATCCCGTATCCCAAGTATACCGAGGAACAGAAGAACTATTACACGGTATCCGGCGGCTCCATCAATGCTTCTGCCATTCCGCTGACCGCTGCAAGAGAAGAACTGGTGGCCACTGTATTTGCGTCCTTGGCTGCCGAATCCTGGAAAGTGCTGATCCCCCAGTACTATGACGTAGTGCTGAAGTTCAAGGGTGCCCGTGACGAAACCTCCACCAGAATGATCGACCTGATCCTGGACGGCCGTAACCTGGACTTTGAATTCATCTATGACGGCTTCAAGGGCTATATGTACGATATGAGCGATATTTTCAAGGGCGGCACCACCGTTCCCGCTTATGTTGCTTCTACCCAGAAGGCTGTAACCACCTATTACGAAGGCATACGCAAGTTGTTCTACGAAGATTGATTTACAGGAGATGCATCATGAAGAAAACCATATCCATCCTGCTGCTGACCGCTATGCTTGGCTCTCTGGCATCCTGCGGTTCCGGCGCAGAAGTAAGCAATACAGCGGCAGACACGGCTGCTGTGGGAGAAACCCAGCCTGCTGAAGAAACCGATGCCCTTGCAGCCCGTCAGAGCATCGCAGACGACCTGCCTGAGAAGAACTTCGGCGGGGAGGTGTTTACCGTTCTGTCCGATGAACCCACCTACCTGATCGACAATGCCATCGACATCGAAGAATCCACCGGGGAAGTGGTGGACGATGCAGTGTTCGAGCGGAATGCACTGGTGGAGGAACGGTTCGGCGTGACCGTGGAAGCACGCTATATACCGTTTTCCGACATCATCAAGACCCTGAACCAGGAAGTGCTGGCGGGGGACGATGTGAATGATCTGGTCACCAGCCACGTGTGCAATCTGGGTACCGCCCTGTTCAACGATATGTACATGAACTGGTACAATGTGCCCTATGTGAACTTTGACAAGCCCTGGTGGTCTGCCTCCACTGTGGAGGATCTGACCTATGACGGCAAGTGCTTCATTGCCGTGGGGGATGTGGCGC
>JAFZET010000158.1 GCA_017560565.1 Clostridia bacterium
AACTGCGGCTTCGTTTTGGGCGAATGGGATCCCGATAACCGGCTCCGCCCTGTGCCTCATCTTTCAAAATTCGGCGAGAACTGGGACAACGCCGCATACCTTGACCACAAAGAAGCCGCACGGTGCGCCGATGTGATCCGGGAATCCCGGTATATCGACATCGCACTGCACGGTCTGCTTCACAACCACTACCGCACAGGCTTCCCCTACAGCAACACGGACTACTATTACCGTGACGGCGGCATCCTGACCATGGCGGAGGAAGCCGAGATCCGTGCACGTCTTGACGGATTTTTCTCCATCCTCCGGTACTGGGGCATCGACAAACCGATAAACAGCTTTATTCCTCCCAACTTCGTATACGGCTGGGGCGGCGGACTGGCACGGATTCTTGCCGACTACGGCATCCGGTACCTCTCCACCCCCTTTGCGGACAGCGATATGGAAATGCCCGCCGGTATGCCGAAACCGGATTCTGTAGGCTGTGACGGCGCACTGATCGTCCTGGACCGGAATTTCAGCCGCATCTCCTGGAAAGAGGCGGCAAGCGATCCCTGCACGCTCCCCGATGCTCAGGGGATCTTCGGTGCCCACTGGCCCAATCTGCTGCATGAGGATCCCGCCCGCCACGGGGAAGTCATCGACCGCTGGGTGTCCTATTTCCGCCGCTGTGCAGATAATTTCGGCACGGTGCTGTCCCGGGATATGGCGTTCTGCGCCGCCCAGACCCTTGTGCACAAACACGCCCTCTGCCGGTGGGAAGATGACTGCCTGACCGTGGATCTGACCCCCATACGCACCCTGACCGGAGAAAAACCGTCCTTCACCGTCAGCGCCCACCGTCCCCTCGCCCGCTGTGAGGGAGGAACCATGCGCCCCGCCGGTGAAATGGAAGATTTTGTCAATTACGAGATCAGCCCGGAGGATACAGTGATCCGGATTTCGTAAGGTTTTCCAAAAAATTCACACATAGGAAACCGCTTCTTTACCCCACTGCCTTGCTTTTCGGGATTTTTGTGATATAATATATGTAACTATGCCAATCCACCAAAAAAGGAAATACAGAAAAATGAAAAATATCAATATCTGGAAAGAGGAATTTCTCGCCGGGAAGCAGGACTGCACCCTGACCGACGCCCTCTCCGTATCCGCTGACAGCGTACCCGCACAGAGAGAACGCTATGCCGCCGCCCTGGACGCCTTTGCCGCCAAATACGGGGACGGGGACATCTCCGTGTACTCTGTTGGGGGACGCAGCGAAATCTCCGGCAACCACACCGACCACAACCACGGTCGTGTCATCGCCGCCAGCGTCAATCTGGACATTCTGGCTGTTGCCAAAGCCACCGATACCGGCGTGATCCGGATCCAGTCCGAGGGGTTCCCGGAAGATGTAGTGGAACCTGCCGCCATTGACGCCCCCGACGAAGCCAAGTTCTTCACCTCCGCCGCCATCATTGCCGGTATGGAAAAGGCTTTCCTGAATGCAGGCTACAAGGTGGGCGGTTTTGACGCCTACACCACCTCCAACGTACTCAAGGGTTCCGGCATCTCCTCCTCCGCTGCTTTTGAAGTGATGGTAGGGAACATCCTGAACTATCTGTACAACGACGGCAAGGTATCCAACGTGGAGATCGCCAAGATGGCGCAGTTTGCGGAAAACAAGTATTTCGGCAAGCCCTGCGGTCTGATGGACCAGACTGCCTGTGCAGTGGGCGGCTTCATCACCATCGACTTTGCAGATCCCACCGCTCCCGTGATCGAAAAAATGGACTTCGATCTGGGCAAGGCAGGGTATGCGCTGTGCATCGTAAACACCGGCGGCAACCACGCCGACCTGAACGAAGACTATGCTTCCGTTCCTGCCGAAATGAAGGCAGTGGCAGCCGTTCTGGGCGTACCCGTACTGCGGGAAACCGATGAAGCTGCCCTGATCGCCAATATCGGCAAGGTAAGAGAAGCCTGCGGTGACCGTGCCCTGATGCGTGCCATGCATTTCTTTGCGGAAAACAAGAGAGTAGCTGCCCAGGTGGAAGCTCTCCGTGCCGGTGACATGGAAGCCTTCAAGGCAGGGGTAGTGGCCAGCGGCAACTCCAGCTTCAAGTATCTGCAGAACGTATACACCACCAAGAACGTATCCGAACAGGGTCTGTCTCTGGCACTGTGCCTGACCGAAGATTTCCTGACCGGCACCGGTGCAGTCTGTCGGGTTCACGGCGGCGGTTTTGCAGGCACCATCCAGGCATTTGTGCCTCTGGCAAAGGTAGCGGACTATGCCGCATACATGGATTCCATCTTCGGTGAGCACGCCTGTCATGTGCTGTCCGTACGTCGTGACGGTGCCATGCGGTTCTGACCGAAGGGTACGCACATGAACAACAACGCCCCCTCCGCCAAAAAGGCACTGCGGAAGCTGCTTCTGCTCTTTCTCAATTTTGTCATCCTGTACGGTCTGCTCCGTGTCATCATCACTCTGGGGGAACGGCTCCAGATGCCGGTGATCTATTACATCGGCTCCTCCGTGTACATGATCGCCCTTGCGGTGCTGGTGATCCTGTTCTTCTACTGGAACGGCGGCACCTTTGACACAAAGCTCCCCCTGCCGGAAGATCTGCCGGAGGAATGGTCTCTCAGTGAAAAAAGGGACTATCTGGAAAAGCGGAAAGCCGGCATTGCCAAAGCACGCAGCCTGCTGTACATCCTGCTGCCCCTCCTTGTCACCATAGGGATCAGCTATATTGAACTGTGGTTTTTTGTGTAAACGCCACGAACCGACTGATATGAAAACAAAGATCATTTCTCTGGGCGGCACCACTGAAAAAGGATACGCCGCCCTGTGCGGGGAATACTATAAGCGGATGGGCGAGGTCACGGAATGCGATCTGAAGCCGGAAGCCCTGCCCGCCGATCCCACCGAGGGACAGATCCGTGCCGCTCTGGAAAAGGAAGCCGACCGGATCCTTGGGGAGATCCCGAAGCAGTCTCTGGTGATCGCACTGTGCGTGGAAGGGAAGCAGGTCTCCTCCGAGGAGCTGGCGGAGCTTCTGGCAAAGGGCGCGCTGAACGGCAAAAGCAGCGTCACCTGCATCATCGGCTCCTCTTACGGGCTGTCCGACCGGGTGAAAAAAGCCGCCGACTGCCGTCTGTCCCTGTCCCGCCTGACCCTGCCCCACAAGCTGGCCCGCCTTGTTCTTGCGGAAGCCCTGTACCGGGCCGGCGAAATCAACAAAGGAACGAGGTACCATAAGTGAATTCAGAATTAAGAATGAAGAATTAAGAATTGAGCTGCATTTTTTACTGCAGCCCACGCCGGATACTGTAGCTGATACGATAATAAAACATCCTGCAGAAAGCTCCTTCTGTCAGCGACATCAGCGGTATGCACCATAATTCTTAATTCATAATTCTTAATTCTAAATTTTCTCCTATCGTTATGAAGTATTTTTTCACCAAATTCCGGGCACATCTGGGAAGGATCGGGTCGGCGGTGCTGGTGTTCGGGCTGACCGCACTGGTACTGGCGTATTTTCTGGGAGTCTACGATATCACCTTCATTGACCGTGCCGCTCTGCTGGGTTCCATGGGTACGCCCACGACCCCGGCGGAAACCGAAACGGAATCCCTCCCCGATACGGAAACCATCCCGCCCGAAACGGAGACTGCCGATCCCGCCGCCGATGATGCCGAAGAAACGGAAACCGAAACCACCGCCTCCGGCAGTACCGTCACCGTGGTGAAGGAATCCCGTTCCGTGGTGGATGTGACCAATCCGTCCCTGCTCTCGGACAGAGTCAAGTCCGTCAGCACCGTTTCCTCCCTGACAAGCCGGGGATACGCATTCTCCACCGCCGACTGGAACGACAACATGAAGCTGGGGAAGGCGCAGTTCGGTTTTGCCATGCCCGGCAAGTACACATTCCGCACCCGCCAGACGGAAAAGCTGGAATATGTCTACCCCGAAAACGACACGGAATATTATGCCTCCTATGTCTCCGTCACCGAACAGTGTCCCGCCGTGGAGCTGTACATGGGCTACATCCTCTACGACAATGGCACAGATATGCTCATCATCGACAGGGATGGCACAGTGCTCCTCTCCTTTGACCCCGCCGTAACCTTTCCCGCCTATGTCCGGGACAGAAACGGTCTGCCGCTGTTCTGCCGCTGGGGCTGGGAAAACAACGAGCGTGTGAAGCTCTATTTCCGCCTTTCCGATGACGGAAAATACTTTATCCCCTCCGATTACGACCCCGTCCTTGACGACAGGGGACTTTCCTTCGACTACCCCGCCTGGTACGGTCTGTCCGACAAGGACTCCCTTGTCCGGGTGCAGGAAGGGGAGGAAATGGTGGACGCGCGCCTGAAAGAAGAGGAAGAACGGCTTGCCGCCATGACAGAAGAGGAAATTCTTGCGGAAGAAGAACAGCGGAAACTGGACAAGACCGTTGTGTTCAATGCTTACGAAGACCAGCGCATTGCGTTCTATAAATACGGCACCGACCTGACCGGCTACATTTTCCGGCAGGCATACAACTTTAAAAACGGCTTCGCCGCCGTGACCGTGGACGAAAACCGGCAGGAAATGTATTTCATAAACGAGACCGGCAAAAAACTCCTCTCCGGCTACCGGATGTATCTGAAAACCGACTATGAACGGTATGTCATCGAATCCTGGCGGCTGCCCGCTTCCTATGGGATCGAGTCTATCGGCTCCCTCTACTTCGACCACGGCTATGTCCGGGTCCGGAAGCAGCTCATCGACAACTACGCCTACATGACCTATGACAACGTCCGGGTCATCAGCGATACCGAAATCCTGATCGACACCAGAGGAAAGGAATTCCCCATCCCCTCGGGCTATGTCCTGAAAGGATATTCC
The DNA here is from genome assembly GCA_017560565.1 of Clostridia bacterium. Taxonomy (GTDB): domain Bacteria; phylum Bacillota; class Clostridia; order Oscillospirales; family CAG-272; genus UMGS1696. The sequence goes on from JAFZET010000158.1 coordinate 4,880, forward strand.
TGCGGGATGCTCCTCCTGGAAAAGGACGGACGGTACGGTTTCATGGACTATACCGGAAACTGGATCGCCGAACCGGTCTACGCCGCTGCCACCCCCTTTATCAACAACCTTGCCACCCTGACCACCCCCGACGGCAGAGTGGGCATGATCGACACAGAGGGGAACATCATCCTCGCCTTTGCCTATAAATCCATCACCCAGGCCTCCTCCGGTCTTGTGGCTTCCTACCACGAAAAGGACGGCTGGCAGGTGTATAAGATTATGGCAAAATAA
>JAFZET010000159.1 GCA_017560565.1 Clostridia bacterium
AATAACGGAGTTTGCTTGGAAATGTATATATTGTAACAGATTCCGCATCAATTTGCAACAGAAACCGCAATAAATGGCAAATGTCTAACTTGAAACTGTAAAAAGACGAATGCCTAAAATATGGATATAAAGGGGGATTACAATGAAAAAATACATTCTGGAAGCCCACCGGGGCGTAGGGACTGAATTTCCGGAAGAAACCATGAGTGCTTTTGCTGCAGCAGTGCAGCAGGGATACGGCATGATCGAACTGGACACAAAATTCACAAAAGACAACCGATGCGTGCTGCTGCATGACCGTACTGTAAACCGTACCGGCCGCCTTCCCGGTGGTGAGGCGATTGCCGAAAAACTGCCGATCTCTGAAATGACACTGGAGGAAGCACTGCGTTTGGATTTCGGGATATGGAAAAACGAATTGTTTGCCGGGGAGAAAATCCCAGTATTGGAACAGGTACTGGAACTGTCGAAGAATACCTGTATACCGCTGAAATTTGATAATGTACTCTGGAGCCATACGCCGGAACAGCAGAAGATATTCTTTGACAGGATTCTTTCAGAAAATATGCAGTCTCTGATCGGAGTAACCTGCAATTCCATGGAAGGGATCCGCACCATACGGCAGGTGCTTCCGGAAGCGCATATACACTATGATGGACTTGTAACAGCCGAGCGTATGGAAGAAATTGCAGGAATTGTACCGTTCAGCCAGCTCACAACATGGCTGCGGTACGATAATGCTATCACAGCATGGTGTAAGAATCCGCCTGTCAGCGAGCAGATGGCAGCTATGGTAAAAACATACGGTGGGCTGGGCGTATGGCTTCTGACGGAAACGGAGGAATTGATAGATGCCGTTACCAGGTATGGCGCAGATATCATTGAAACAGACGGACGTTTAAAACCGGATGCCGCAGAATAAAGAGGTAATTATGCCAATCACACATTTGCTGACAGAACAGGGTGAAAATGTACTGAAGACACTTGCCGTTTCGCCTGACACCATACCATGGAACCTGTATCCACGCCCCCAGCTTAAGAGAGATTCGTTTTATTGTCTGAACGGGTACTGGATTTTCTGCGTTGGTGAACCTGCTCCGGAACGGGAGGAGGGTATACTGGTTCCATTCCCGCCGGAATCCCGTCTGTCCGGAATCTGCCGGGATATGGGAAGAGAGGCGAATGTCTATTATCGCCGGTGCTTCACACTTTCGGATAGATTCATGCGTGATCGTGTACTTCTCCACTTCGGAGCCGTTGACCAGCGTGCCAGAGTATTTCTGAACGGCAAACCGGCTGGGGAAAATCTCGGAGGATACAACGCATTCTCTCTGGATATTACAGATCTGCTGATGGAGGAGAACATTCTGGAAGTATATGTAACGGACACGGATACCGACAAAACCATGCCATACGGAAAACAGCGGCATAAACGCGGCGGTATGTGGTACACGCCTGTTACGGGGATATGGCAGACTGTATGGCTGGAAAGTGTTCCGGAAACGTATATTCGGAATCTGACCGTTACCAGCACGCTGGATACCGTCACCATACAGGCAGAAGGGGCGGACCGTGCGGTTCTGGAAATCGAAACACCGGAGGGCATCCGACAGGAGATCCTGGAAAACGGACAAGCAGTTGTCAGCTTCGATTCCCCGCACCTCTGGACACCGGAAGATCCTTATTTATACCACTATACCATTCGGACGGAAACAGATACAGTACAATCTTATTTTGCACTGCGTACCATAGAAATACGCAGTTTCGAGGGTGTTCCCGGAATCTGTCTGAACGGCAAGCCTGTATTTCTGCACGGTCTTCTGGATCAGGGGTATTATTCTGATGGAATTTATACTCCCGCCGCACCGGAATCGTACACGGAAGATATTCTGGCCATGAAAGCTCTTGGTTTCAACACACTGCGGAAACATATTAAGGTAGAACCTGAACATTTTTACAGCGAATGTGACCGGTTGGGAATGCTTGTGATCCAGGATATGGTGAACAACGGAACCTACAGCTTTCTGCGGGACACCGCTCTGCCTACCATCGGACTGCAGAGACTTGACGACAGGCATCTGCATAATCGTAAATCGGTAAGAAAGGCATTTGCCGAAAGTGCAGAAACTACCATTAGGCGGCTGCAAAACCACCCGTGTATCTGCTGCTGGACTATATTCAACGAAGGATGGGGTCAGTTTAACGGTGCT
>JAFZET010000160.1 GCA_017560565.1 Clostridia bacterium
CATACAGTTTTTCATTCACTTCAAAATCACTCAGGGAATAACCGAAGATCTCTGTTGCAGAACTTAATACGGCGTAACCATTGATAATCAGTGTCAGGTCACCAACCAAACGAATGCCTTTCAGGATATCCAGAACATTCAGAAAGATCACCACGCCACGTACCAGAGCATAAAAAATATCATAATAGGTGTACTGATATAAGTGTTTACGGCGCAGTTTATGCGATTCGCGGAACAGCTTGTTATTCTGTTCTTTCCACTGTTCCAGAAGGTAATCGGTTGATTCGTCAATCCGTATTTCCTTGATCGCATTGCGGGACATCAGCAGATTATACAGATATCCGTTTTTCCGATGTTCGGGAGTCTGACCGCGTTTCTGAAAATAACTATCCATGTTATACTTTCGCGTGATCCCCACAAACGGAATGGAAACAAGGAACCCGATAATGGCATACACCGGACTGATACTTGCCATATAGGTAAAAGCCGATACAAGGGATATGAAATTACTGACAACCCGTATAAAGTAAAATGAGGTAGTAAAAATTGTTTCACGGCAATTTCCCTGAACACGACTCATCAGATCGTAAGTTTCTTCATTCAGAAAATAATCGTATTTTACACGAGACAGTTTATCGAATATCTTACGGTTGACTTTTTCGTTGTAGGTATCGTTGACAGTCGTTTTTATGTAGTTCCGGATCTGACCGATCACGTTCCATGACATAAACGTGAGACCAATATCGATCGCCGCATACAGCATCATCAATCCTACATTTCCGAGTTCCGGTGTTTCTATAAGAATCTGTGCCTCATTGAACAAATTCCGATAAACAGCCAGCTTTATCGTAGGGATAAAACTGCTGACTAAGGTCAGCACCATAAATAACAGCATTCGTACAGGAGCAGCAGCGAAAACGATTTGTATGGAGAACAGGGACATCTGAACGATATTTTTAAGCTTTTTCATGAACATATTCCTCCATATCGTAATACTTCACCTGCCGCTCGTAAAGGCTGTAATATTCCCCGCCGAGAGCCATGAGTTCCTGATGCGTACCGAATTCTGCGATTTCACCGTTTTTCATATAGATGATCTTATCTGCCAGTCTCGCAAAACCAAGTCGGTGGGAAACCAGAATTGTCGTTGCCCCTCCCGTTACTTCACGGATATTTTTGAACAGATTGTATTCCGCAATCGCATCCAATCCGGCACTCGGTTCGTCAAGGACACAGAGATGAGCTTTCTTCATCAGCATCTTTGCGAGTTTAATTCGCTGCCACTGACCTTCAGAGACATCGACTCCTGTTTTTTCAAACTCTGTCCCAAGGTATGTGTCATATCCCTGCGGCAGTTCAGAAAGCAGTTTTGCTGCGCCGGCACGTTCCACGGCATCCTCAATTGCAGTATTGTTTTCCCTCTCGGCAAGATTTCCGAGAACAATGTTTGTCCTGAAATCAAATGCAAACTTATAATAATCCTGAAAAACGGCACCGATCCCCGTCATACAGGCATTTGGCTTGATTCCATCAATAGAGATATCTCCGGCATCCGGCAGAAGAAGTCCGCAGATCAGCTTGACCAGGGTTGATTTTCCGCTTCCGTTTTCTCCGAGGATAGCGACACATTCACCGGGCTGAATAGTAAGATCAATATTTTTTATGGAGAAGTTCTGCTCATCACCGTATGAAAAACTTACATTTTCCATATTGATTGCAGGGGCAGTTTCTGCCTGTACGGTATTATCTGTATGTACTTCTTCCATATTGAATATATCAACCGTTTCGTCAATATACTGCGATGTGAATTTCGTTTTGGATAAGGAGCGCATCTCCTGAGCACAATCCGTCATCACCTTTTCAAATAAAGCGATAATGAAAAACAAATCCCCCACCGTTGCCCGACCATCCACGGTGTATACGATGATGAACCAGTAAATGAACAGCGTAAACAGCGAGGAAAACAGATCGGCGATTCCGGAGATACATATACTTTTGCGATCCAGTTTCCGTTTTGCCTTTGTATACTTCCAGAAAGATGAAATGGAAGAATCCTCAAAACGCTGATTCAACCCGAAAATACGCATTTCTGCCATTGTATCACGGTTGGTGAAAAGC
>JAFZET010000161.1 GCA_017560565.1 Clostridia bacterium
CCTGCTGACCTATGAAGATGCACTGAATGCATATAATGGTGTGGGTACCGGCGATGAAGCACTCGCAGATGCAGATGATACATGGTGGGCTGGCTCCAACTCCTATTGGGGCGGCAACTATTCCCGTCTTGTCACCGACGGGGAATACCTGTACTTCAACAAGAGCAAAAGTGTTTACCGGTATGATGTGGAAAGTGGTGCTATAATGTCTGTGGTGACACCCCAGCACAGCTTTGGGGACTATTTCAGCATTTTCGGTATGTGGTATGACGATGGCTATCTGTACTGCGAAATGTCCAATACCCCGAATTTTGACGGCAGTACCAAAGCAAACTATACACTGTCCTATACATTGTCGTCAGATGTACATACACACAGTTTCACGGAAGAAATTGTGGATGATGAATATCTGGTTTCTGAAGCAAGCTGTACCATGCCTGCGGTATATTATTATTCCTGCAGCTGCGGAGCGGTAAGCCCTGACTCTGCCTTTGCATACGGTGAAGCTCTGGGACACAGTGCCGGCGAAGCATGGGAATCCGATGAATCGTATCACTGGCACATCTGTACCGTCTGCGGAGAAGCTGTGGAAAAAGCAGTACACGAACCTGACCGTGAAGGCGGTGCAACGGAAGAATATGCCGTGATCTGTACCGAATGTGAATACGTGATCGAAAAACAGCTTGAACACGTACACGTATACGATCGGGAAGTGGCAGATGAGAAATATCTGTATGCGGAAGCAACTTGCATATCTCCTGCGGAGTATTATCTGTCCTGTACCTGCGGCGAAATGGGCAACAGAATCTTTGCATACGGTGAGGCGCTGGGACACGATACCGCTGATGTTCCGTGGTATTGTGATGAAGAGTATCACTGGCGGTATTGTGATAGATGCGATGAGCTGGCGGATGAAGATATGCATACGCCCGATCATGAAGGCGGTGCAACGGAAGAATATGCCGTGATCTGTACCGTATGTGAATACGTGATAGAAGAACAGCTGGAATCTGTAAAAGAACCTGTACAACTGTCTGTATCCGATATGGTGATCCGGGCAGGGCAGACGGCGGAGATGGTGATAAGCATCGATCAGCTGCCGACCAAGGGGCTCGGGTATCTGAAACTGGCGATTGCCTACGATGACACGATTCTGGAACTGGTGGATGCGGTCAGTACGGATATCATCGGTACCTGCACAATGTCTAAAAGTATCGACAACAAACCGTTTATTGTGATCTGGGACAGCATTGATGATCAGCAGGAAACCGGCGAGCTTCTGCGCCTCACATTCCGTGCCCTGAGACCGGAGAGCTATACAGGTACGGAACCTCTGGTGCAGATCGAATGCAGAGAAGCCGATGACAGAGACCTGAATACTGTGGAATGCACTGTCGGCGCATTTGAAACGGAACTGCTGATCCCCGGGGATGCAAACGAAGACGGCACTGTAAACGGCAGAGACCTGATCCTGATCAGACAGTATGTGGCGGAATACCAGGGCATTACCATGGATACCAGAACGGGAGATGTGAACGCTGACGGTGTCATCAACGGTAAGGATGTTATCGTAATGCGGCAGTATCTGGCAGAATGGGGCGTAACCCTGCTGTAAAATCCACATTGCGGGAAAACGAAAGATATTTCCGCAATTTCAGATTTTTCATTGCAAACAGAAGCGATATATGGTATAATTATAAAGATATACTATATTGATTTGGAGAAAACACATGAACGAAAAACGCAGTTCCTTTACCGGCAAGCTGGGATTCATCCTGGCGGCTGCCGGTTCTGCCGTTGGTCTGGGGAATATCTGGCGTTTCCCCTATCTGGCGGCTAAGTACGGCGGCGGGATCTTCCTGCTGGTATACCTGATTCTTGCTCTGACTTTCGGCTTTGCCCTGATGGCGGCAGAAATTGCTCTGGGACGTAAAACCGGTCTGTCCGTGGTGGGGGCTTTCAAGGCTCTTGACAAGCGTTTTGCCTGGCTGGGGTATCTGGCTGCACTGGTGCCCATGATTATCCTGCCCTATTATTCCGTCATCGGCGGCTGGGTTACCAAGTACCTGGCTGTGTATCTGACCGGGGATGCGCATGCGGCAGCCGGGGATGAGTATTTCGGCGGCTTTATTTCCCAGACAGGGGAACCGCTGGTATGGTTCTTCATCTTCATGGCGCTGACGGCTTTGGTTGTTGTGCTGGGTGTGGACAAAGGGGTCGAAAAGGTTTCCAAGATCATGATGCCGGTACTGGTGGTTCTGGCGCTGGTGATCGCCGTATATTCCCTCTTTCTGCCCGGTGCACTGGAAGGCGTGAAGTATTACCTGATTCCCGACTTTTCCAATTTCTCCGCTACCACGGTGCTGGCGGCTATGGGACAGCTGTTTTATTCCATGTCCCTTGCTATGGGGATCATGATTACCTATGGTTCCTATATGAAGAAGGATGTGGATCTGGAACAGTCCGTTCACCATATCGAGATTTTCGATACCGGGATCGCTTTCATGGCAGGGCTCATGGTAATTCCTTCCGTGTTCGCCTTCTCCGGCGGGGATGAAGCGGCACTTGGGAAAGGTCCCGGTCTGATGTTCATCACCCTTCCCAAAGTATTCGACAGTATGAAGGGCGGTGCCATCATCGGTGCGCTGTTCTTCCTGCTGGTGCTGTTCGCGGCGCTGACCTCCTCCATCTCCCTGATGGAAACCGTTGTATCCTTCTTCCAGGACAAGTTCGGGTGGGGACGCAAATTCACCAGTATCGTTGTATTTATATTCTGCCTGCTGATGGGTATTCCCTCTTCTTTGGGCAATGGTGTATGGGCGGATATCCGGATCATGGGGTTCCAGTTCCTTGACTTCTTCGACTTTATCTCCAACAGTGTGATGATGCCGGTGGTGGCGTTCCTGACCTGTATGTTCGTCGGATACATTGTAAAGCCCAAGACCTTTATCGATGAGATCTCCCTGACCGGAAAATTTAAGTCGGAAAAACTCTTTGTGGTTGTCATCAAGTATGTGGCACCGGTGTGTATCGTTTTGATTCTGGCTTCTTCCATTTTGGATGTGCTTGGGATTATGAAGATCTGATGAAATAAAAAGAAAACAGACCTGTCACAAAATGGCGGGTCTTGTTTTTTTGCGGAAAAAACGGTGAAAACAAAAAATCCCGCCGAAGCAGGACTTTGATACTATGCACAGGACAGAAGTGTTCATTCCACTTCCAACCCCCGCAGATCCCGTTCCATACGGGCGACTTCCAGGGGCAGACAGGGCTTGGTCACGGTATCCCGCAGAATAAACCCGTGGCGGGTATACCAGGCGATGAGACTTTCATCGGCGGCAAATACGGATACGGTCAGGGTCAGACCGCCATGCTTGACGGCATAGGCGGTGGCGTAGTTTACCATCTGCACACCCAGCCCCTGTCCTCTGTATTCCGGCAGTACCGCCACTTTGTCCAGGGTGAATTTCCCCGGTTCCGTCATTTCCAGCTGCATATACCCGGCAGATACGCCATCGCAGAGACAGCCGAACAGCTTTACGCCCCGCCGGAAATCACCCATGAGCTGATCCATTTTGATAAAGGAACCGCTGGCTACGCAGTTTTCTTCCGGCAGACCGTAGGTTTCTGCAACGGTATGAAAGCTCTGGCGGATGATGCTGAGGTAGCCGAGAAGCTGGCTTTGGGTCAGCTGTACAATCTTGACAGTCATGGCGTTTCTCCTTCCGGATGGGGAATCATGTTTTTCCAAGTTTATTATACCAGAAATCACCGGTTTTGTCAATCATTCCGGCGGGCTGGTTGTTACCTGCCTGTGCCGAAACGGAAAATACTTTGTGAAGTTTTGAGCAGGAGATTTTTAGAGTCAGAATGAATAAATACATGCTTGAAAAATTGTAGATATAGCTGTTTTCACAGAAACCCTATTGCACTTGCAGAAAATTTATGCTACAATACACATAAACCAAAACGTGTGAACAATAGCAAACGGAGGTATTTATGAAAAAGATATCTTTTCTGATGGCTCTTCTGATGCTGGCGGCTTCTCTGGCAGGCTGTTCTGATACCGTGGCGGAAATGGAGTCTCTGACAGCAGATACGGCGGCTGCGGAGACTGAACCGGCGGAAACCGAGATTCCCGATGATCTGCCGGATATGGATTACGGCGGGGCGGATTATCGTATATACACCAGACAGTGCTGTGCAAGTCATGCCGATGGTGTGTATATGCCGGAACAGACCGGGGATGTGGTTTCCGATGCTGTGTATGACCGCAATCTGGACATTGAAGAACGGTTCAACATCAAGTTTTCCGAGCCGTTTCTGGCACCGGATGCCGAGGCTACAGACCTGAACAATGCCGTGCAGGCCGGGGACGATATGTGTGAGGTAGCCATTTGGCACTACAAGCATCTGGGTGACTCTGCGGCGGCAGGATATCTGGCGGATATGTCCACGGCTGGGTATATTGGTTTTGAAAAGCCCTGGTGGTACCAGAAGGTTAACGATGCCTATTCTATCGGCGGCAGAGCGTATGTGATCGTAGGGATGTACGACCTTGACAACTACTACGACAATGTGTGCGTTTACTTCAATAAAGATCTGCTGATCGACCTGACAGGGGATGATGATCTGTATTCCGTAGTCAAGGAAGGCAAGTGGACCATTGACAAAGTGAAAGAACTGGGGTCTCTGGCGGCATCCGACCTGGACGGGGACGGCACCATGGACTTTGCCAGGGACCAGTTCGGCTACGGGCAGGCCTTCGGTTACAGCTTTGTGTACCAGTTTGCCTGGGATCAACCCATCACCAGCCGTGACAGCGATGGATATCCCGTGGATGCCATCAACACAGAACGGATGGTAACGATTTTTGATACCCTCAAGAGCTTCTTCTTTGACAGTGATTATGTAGTCATGGACGAAACGGGCACGCCCGGCGGTACTGCTTTCAAGGAAGGCCGTGAACTGTTCCAGATGGACAGCCTGAAGGCTTCCTCTACCGGCTATCGGGATATGGAACAGGATTTCGGTATTCTGCCCGTAGCCAAGCTGGACGAAAGCCAGACTGAATACTACACCCATGCTACAGCCCACACTTCTGCGGTTGGTATCCCGATCGTGAAGACTGAAGAAGGACTGCAGTATGCATCCCTGATTCTGGAAGCTATGGCTGCAGAAGGGTACAAGCAGATCCGTCCTGCCGTATACGATGTGGCGCTGAAATCCAAGTATACCCGTGACGAAGCTTCCTACGAAATGATCGATATCGTGGTACAGGGGCGTACTGCGGACTTTGCGGAAATCTACGATAAGTGGGGCTTTACCTACACGCTGGACCACATGGCAAGAGGCAATGTGAAGGAATGGGCTTCCTACTATGCGTCCCAGACCAAGACCCAGAACAAGAATATTGACGATGTTGTTAAGCTGTTCAAGGAACTGGAGAATAAGTAAGAAGTAAGATATCAGAAATAAGAAGTAATCTTTTATGGGAGAACGGCTTGCCGGGGTTGGCAGGTCGTTCTTTTCATCCTGCTGAGAGAACGGAAATTCGGATCTTTATTGACATTCCGGGAGGAATATGGTATACTGCTGTCAAATGAAGAGCGGGAGGGACGTATGGTAAGCAGAGAAATGTTGTCGGCAATGGAGGAAAAAATACATCAGAAGCACCGGCTGGAGGCAAAACTGCGGCATCTGCAGAAGGAAGAACGGGAACTGCAGGAGGGGATGGAGGTATATTCCCGACAGGCGGCAGAGGAGCAGGGGGATGTGGACGAGCTGACCGGACGGTCGCTGAAAAGTTTTCTTGCCCGACTGCAGAAGAATACCTATCAGGACAGGCTGACGAGTTCACCCGGTTTGCGGACTTTTTCTGGGACGGGTTCTTTGCAGACTTTGCCGTGCTTGACAGAATCAGAGGGGCACGCTGGAAAATGCAGGAGCTGGACAAGGAACTGGATCATGTCATGGAGGATCTGCGAAAACTGGCGGCGGAAACGGACGGTAAGCTGACGGTGAACGAGGATGCCATCCGGAAACTGACCATGGATGGGACTGTCTGAAGTACGGAAAATTCCCTGAAAACGCTTGACAAATACCGCAGTATGTGGTATCATAAAAATACCCGATAAGATTCGGGGAAAACCATTTCAAACGAAACGGAGGCGAATGATTATGAAAAACGGTAATATGTTTTCGGATATCTGTGTCGCCTGCGCCGTAATTGCAGCTTAAATCTGATTTTTTCATAAGAATCTGACACACATCCGAACCCCGGGTGTGTTTTTTTACTCCCACAGGCACATCCGGTATGCCGTAATTTCCCAGAGATACAGGGGAAAAAGCGGCATGGGTGTGTTTTTTGCTGCCATAAAACGACCGGGAATACAGAACCAGCGTGAGAAAAAGACATAAGGAGGAAACCTTTACGAGACGACTATTTAGTATTCTGAAAGGGACAGCACCGGGAGACCGCAGTTTTGCCCGGATGTACAACGGCTTGCTGCAGGTGTATGATCCGACGACGGACGATACATATCCAGACTGGGAGCCGATTTACTGGCAGAACGATGTGTCCTACGAAATCTCCCCCAGCTACCGGAACGCACCGGAAATGCCGGACATACGGATTGCTATCCCTTTCGACAGATTGTATAAGGATGCAAAGGAGAATGTTTACTTGAAACGATTGACATGGTATTTCCTGCAGATGGAGCACAGTACCACCACCTATCAGTATAAAGACATAGAAGCCTCACCGCCCAGAAATATTTCGGTGTACGCCGGGAAGATGGTGTACCTGCCGATCCCGATCGATCAGGAGCCGGAGTTTGAATACGATTCCACCTACTGGAGGAAGGACATTTCCTACACACTGGAAGAACCGGACAAGCTGCACAAGGGATGCCCTTCCGTGGTGGTGGGGATTCCGGAGGAGAAGTTTCTGCCGCCGGAGCTGACGGAGAGAATGCATGAGAACGGGGAAGAACTGCCGGTGGGGTATGTGTATACCAATCCGTACACCACGGCTGCTGCGGACTACTGCCTGCGCCGGATTGCGAAATATTTCGATCCGCTGAATGCCGAACTGGACAACCGGAGCCGTCCCGTGGAGGAAAACGGGTTCTATTATGTCCACCGTCCGGATTCCTCGGTACTGCCCCGGAACAGTGCGTATTTTGCACGGTGTGCTACCAAATATTACGAAAATGTCAGTGGATGCAGGGTCAGGCAGCTTCCGGATGACAAACTGACCCCGCCCCGTCCCTGTCTGTGCATCCGGATTCAGGTACAGCTGCCTGCGGGAAAACTGAAGAAAGCCATTAAGATGCTCTGTACCGATCTGCCGGATGCCATAGAACGGTTTATTGCGGACTTTGACCCGGCGGAACTGGAGAGAACACTGGAGCTGACCGCAAAACAGGAGCAGATTCGGGCTTATCTGGCGGACAGCGAGTATTGCGTGTTCCTTGCCAACGGGAGCATTTTGCCACGGAACAAGCTGGGCGGACCTCTGCTGGGGGCGGTACCCTTTGCTTCTGTGGCGGCGGACGAGATCGAAGTTGCCGGAGTACGGGGCATGGGCATCCGGCGGGGTGTTACGGTGATTACCGGTGGCGGCTACTCCGGAAAATCCACCCTCCTGGACGCCATTGCTGCTGGGATTTACAATCATGTCCAGGGAGACGGCAGGGAACTGGTGCTTACCGATGAAACCGCTATGGAAATTGCGGCGGAGGATGGGCGGTGTGTGAAAAGAGCCAACATTTCCCCTTTTATCCGGTGGATTCCCGGCGGCGATCCGGCTGATTTCTCCACGGATCACGCATCCGGCTCTACGTCACAGGCAGCCAACATTCTGGAATCGGTTCACGATGGGGCAAAGCTGCTGCTGATTGATGAAGACCGGTCTGCCACCAATTTTATGATCCGTGACAGAATGATGAAAGCTCTGATCCGCCATGAGCCCATCACGCCCTACACGGACAGAGTAAGAGAACTGTCGGCGGCAGGTGTGTCGTCTATTTTAGTCATCGGCGGCAGCGGGGAATATCTGGGTGTAGCCGACCGGGTGTACCGCATGGATGATTTTCGGATTTCGGATGCCACAGCGGAAGCCGGAGCGGTATGGGCGGATAACAGGGGGACTGTTTTACCGGAGGAGCCGGAAGCCGATGCGGATACCGATCTGTGGAAACAGGATCGTATTCTTTCCGGAGAAGGGTTTTCATCCTATCCTGAGAGAAGCGGCACGGAATGGCTGTCTGTGGATGATTTGGGGGTTATTCGGATCGGCGAAGAGGCCATTGACATCCGGGATATCGGCGGTCTGAAAACCACCGGACAGCAGAACAGCGCAGCGCTGATTCTGCGGACGCTGATGATCCGGCGGAAAACAGAAACGGTAGATCTGGACGATGCGTTGGATGCGTTGTATTGGCAGATCGGGACGGATGGGCTGGAGGTGGTGTTTTCCAGTTTCTTTACAGACTGCAGCCGGTTTCTGGATCTTCCCCGGATCCGGGATGTGAAAGCAGTGGTCTACCGGATGCGGAATACGGTATGGAGCCACCCGGACTCCGGAAGATAAACAAAAAGACAGCAGGGCATACCGGCAGTATGTTCTGCTGTTCTTTTGCGTGGTTCAGACAAATTCTCCGGCTCTGTCGGCGCCTGTGCGTTCAAAATCCACCACAGAACGCCCGAAGCGGACAATATGGTCATCACATCCCCGGTAGGCAAGCCGGTCTACTGTGCGTGCCAGACGGGAGGCGCCCAGGTTGGTACCGCGACAGATCATTTCGGCGATGTGCCCGTCGGAAGCGTCCATGAGGGTGTTCAGTGCGATACCGCCTTTGGACATAAGAGTTGTCAGGAGGCTGGTTTTTTCCGGATCCACACCGTATTCCGACATGAGGGATACCGCCTGTCGGGTGTGGGCGGCGTATTCCTCCAGCTGAAAGGTGATCTCCCTGGTCAGGAATTTGTTCCGCACTTTCGGAAGAACATTGGTCAGGTTTTCCGCTCCCATGGTCAGGTTCCGGTGGATCTCTGCCAGAAGCTCCCTGGAGGATTCCGTCTTTACCTGAAAAGAATCCGGTGGCAGGACAGGTTTATGCTCCATTTGCTGCTGCTCCTTTCTGTACAGATATCCGTAGGATGTCCGATGGCTGGTCGGTTTATACAGAAGGACAACAGAAATTTTTGTAAGATTTTCCATTTTCTATTTACAAGCCGGTTCTTTTCCTGTATACTGTCTATAACAGTCAAGAACAACACTATAGCCAGGAAAGGAATAAGGTATGAAAACGATCAGAATCGGCGTGATGGGGCTGAGCCGTGGGAAGGAATACGTGCGCAGTTATACGGCACTGGACGGTGCGGAAGTGACTGCACTGTTTGAAAAGGATCCGGCACTGGTACAGGCGGCACTGGAGATTGCACCGGAGGCAAAGGTCTGCGGCAGCTATGAGGAACTGCTGGATTCCGGCATTGACGCCGTTGTACTGTGCAATTATTTCCATGAACACGCAAAATGTGCCATTGCTGCGCTGGAAAAGGGGATTTCGGTACTGAGCGAAACCACGGCTGCCCCTACGCTGGGCGAATGTGTGGCTCTGTGCAAGGCTGTGGAAGCCAGTGCGGGAAAATATATGCTGGGAGCCAACGTGCCCTGTATGTACGGCTGTGCCGAAATGGATCGGCTGTACAAAGGCGGTACCTTCGGCAGAGTTCTGTATGGGGAAGGGGAGTATTTCCATGTGTCCGCACCGGGGAATTCCCCGCACATTCCTCCGGAAGCACAGAACCACTGGCGCCGGTACCTGCCCCGGACGTATTACAATATGCATGACCTGGGCGTGCTGATGAGCATTACGGGTACCATGCCGAAAAAGGTCAACGCCAAAGCCATTTTTGCGCCGGATGTAATGGAGAAATATCCCTCCTCCAAGAGAGGAGATGTGGGGTCTGTGATTCTGACCGAGATGGACAGCGGCTGTATTTTCCGCACCACTGCCTGTGCGTCTCTGGGACCTACCTGCAAATGGTTCCGGCTGGCCTGCGAAAACGGTACGCTGGAAACGGTGAGAGAAGACCAGGATCAGATCCTGTAC
>JAFZET010000162.1 GCA_017560565.1 Clostridia bacterium
ACTCCGCCAACCGGGACAGTTATTCGCAAAATCTGGAGATACCCTTGCAGGGGGATGATTTTGATGAAATCCGAAGTGAGTACACGGATATGCTGAAAAATCAGCTTGCCAAGGGAAATAACGGTCTTATAAAAACGAAATACCTAACCTTCACAATCGAAGCGAACAGTGTAAAAACAGCGAAACCCCGTCTGGAACGTATCGAAACCGATATTCTGAACAACTTCAAGCGGCTGGGCGTAAAAGCGGAAACGCTGAACGGCTATGACCGGCTGGAGGTCATGTACGGTATCTTCCATCTGGACGAACCGGAACCGTTCTCTTTCTCATGGGACTGGCTGGCTCCCAGCGGACTGTCCGTGAAAGATTTCATCGCCCCGTCTTCTTTTGAATTCAGAACCGGCAAGCATTTCCACATGGGCAACAAGTACGGTACCACATCCTTCCTGCAGATCATCGCACCGGAGCTGAATGACCGTCTGCTTGCAGATTTTCTCGATATGGAATCCAGCCTGATTGTTACGATGCACATTCAGTCCGTTGATCAGACTACGGCAATCAAAACCATCAAGCGGAAAATTACTGACCTCGATAAATCCAAGATCGAAGAACAGAAAAAAGCAGTCCGGGGCGGGTATGACTTCGACATCCTCCCGTCCGACCTTGTAACCTACGGTACGGAAGCAAAGAAACTTTTGCAGGATTTACAGTCCCGGAATGAGCGAATGTTTCTCATGACATTTATCGTTCTGAACACCGGAGATAAGTACCCGCAGCTCAAAAACACACTCCTGCAGGCGAAATCCATCGCTCAGAAGCACAACTGTATTCTTACCTGTCTGGACTTTCAGCAGGAACAGGGACTCATGAGCAGTTTACCCCTCGGTCTGAACCAGATCGAAATCCAGCGGGGTCTGACTACATCCTCCACGGCGGTATTTATCCCATTTACCACACAGGAACTGTTTCAGGATGGAAAAGAAGCACTGTACTGCGGTCTGAACGCACTGTCCAACAACCTGATTATGGTTGACCGAAAACTCTTGAAGAATCCCAACGGCATGATTCTCGGTACGCCCGGTTCCGGTAAATCCTTCTCAGCCAAGCGGGAGATTGCCAATGTGTTCCTTGTGACGGAAGATGACATCATCATCTGTGATCCCGAAGCGGAATACGGAACCCTTGTGGAACATCTGCATGGGCAGGTGATCCACATTTCGCCCACTTCCAGTGATTTCGTGAATCCGATGGATTTGAACCTCAATTACAGTGACGATGAAAATCCGCTGTCTCTCAAAGCAGACTTTATTCTGTCCTTATGCGAACTGATTGTCGGCGGCAAAGAGGGATTACAACCGGTGGAAAAGACCATCATTGACCGTTGTGTTCGTCTGGTTTACCGGGATTATCTTAATGATCCCATTCCCGAAAAGATGCCGATCCTTGAAGATTTGTACAATGCTCTGCGGAATCAGGACGAAAAAGAAGCCCAATACATCGCCACAGCACTGGAAATCTACGTCACCGGTTCACTGAACGTGTTTAACCACCGCACCAATATCAACATCGACAACCGGATCGTCAGTTTCGATATCAAGGAACTCGGCAAGCAGCTGAAAAAGATCGGTATGCTGATCGTGCAGGATGCGGTGTGGAACCGTGTTACGGTCAACCGGGACGAGCAGAAATCCACCCGGTATTACGTGGATGAGTGTCACCTACTTTTGAAAGAGGAACAGACCGCCGCATACATGGTGGAAATCTGGAAGCGGTTCCGGAAATGGGGTGGTATTCCCACGGGACTGACGCAGAATGTGAAAGACCTGCTGGCATCCAAAGAGATCGAAAACATTCTGGAAAACTCCGATTACATCTATATGCTCAATCAGGCAGCCGGGGACAGACAGATTCTGGCGCAGAAGCTCAATATCTCGCCACATCAGCTTTCGTATGTGACCCATTCCGGGGAGGGGGAAGGACTGCTGTTCTATGGTTCGACCATCCTGCCGTTTGTAGACCGGTTCCCGAAAGATACATTACTTTACAAACTCATGACCACCCGTCTTTCCGATCTTGCGGAACAGAAGCAGACAGAATGATAAAGATATGATAGAAAGGATAATACAATGGAAACCAACCTTTTACTTTTCAACAGCGAAGAATTCGGAAATGTCCGTACCATCTGTGAAGGAGATAAAATATACTTCTGCGGTTCTGATATTGCCAAATCGCTGGGGTATACAAATCCTCATAAAGCAGTCAACGATCATTGCCTTGAAGATGGGGTAACGTTTCGTTCGGTCATCGACAGCATGGGACGGGAGCAGAATATAAAGTTCATTTCGGAAGGAAATGTGTACCGTCTGATTGTGAGCAGCAAACTTCCGTCTGCCAGAGCATTTGAGCGCTGGCTGTTCGATCAGGTAGTCCCTTCCATCCGGCAGCATGGCGCATACATCACAGAAAACCTGCTGCAGCAGTTTATGGATAATCCGCAGATGATCTACGCACTGGCGGATACCATGCTGAAAGAACGCAGGCGGGCAGACGGTCTGGATGCAGCTTTGCAGGAAGCATTACCCAAGGCAGAATACTACGATGCCTATGTGAGTCCGGAGGACTGCACCAACATACGGGCAACCGCCAAGGAACTGCAAATCCCGGAGCGGCAATTCTGCAAGTTTCTGGTGGAAGCCAAGTTCATGTACCGCTGTCCCGCCGGAAATCTGATGCCCTACAACAAACCCGGTAACGAAGGACTGTTTATCGTGCGGGATTACTGCACATCCAGCGGACACAAAGGTGTGTACACCCTCATCACACCGCTGGGCAAAGACCGGATCCGGATCAAGCTGATGGAGAACCCCGATGGCTGAGAAACTGCGATTTGCGGAGGAAAACCAACCACCATCCAGACTGATTCACGATCTGCCGGGGCATATGGTGTCTGCACAACTACACCGGAAAGCACAGGAATCCGACGATAACGCCGGTACCGACACACTGGACAGCGGCGTGTATCTCACGGAAACGGCAGTCCGGGCAGCATCCAAGGCACAGCAGAAAAAACGGATCAAGCAGGAATACGCACAGGCGCAACGAAATTCACAGGAAACTGCAAGAGCATCCGAAATCGCCGGGAAAGCTGCCCTGACCCTGCGGGAAAAAGCCAGACAGGTGGTGGCGTATGTTGCCAACCACAAGGGGATGTTTATTGTAATAGGATGCATTCTTGCCCTGCTGCTCATATTCACCAGCCTCATTTCTTCCTGCTCCGTAATCGTCCAAAGCGGACTGAACGCCATCGGAACCACCACCTACCCCAGCGAAACAGAAGATATTCTGGCGGTGGAGGAAACCTATTGTATTATGGAAGAAAACCTGCAGCGGGATCTGGATACCTACGAAATCCGGTACCCCGGCTATGACGAATACCGGATTTCAGGGGAAG
>JAFZET010000021.1 GCA_017560565.1 Clostridia bacterium
GACAGGAAATCGCCGCTTGCCACAAAAGCACCGCGGCTTGGTTTCAGCTCCACGTATCCCATAGCCTGCAGTGTCCGCAGTACCTCACGGATGGTGGAACGCCCCACACCCAGCATCTCGGATAAGGATATCTCAGATGGAAGCTTATTACCCGGGCGGTATGTGCCTGCCTGTATTTTGCTGCGCAGTACATCTACTGCCTGATCTGTGACAGAAATCCGTTTTTCTTTTTCCATGATACCCTCCCGGAATGTGGAATCAACACAAATGCTGAAATAACCTTATTATACCATATAATTCCGGATATTTCAAGGTACAGCGTAGCATTTACTGTTCCAGTGCCTGGAATGCCGCTTTGATGTTTTCCAGACCGGTAGTGATGGTGGGAGTCCAGGAGGCCAGCGAAGAGGCCATTTCCTGCTTGTTGTAGCCGATCATCTCACGCAGATAGCCGATGGGCGCACCATTGGTGAAACTGATAACATTTGTGAACAGCACGGAAGGTTCGATGTATACGCTGTCATAAATCAAATGCAGCATCTCCACAGATTCTTCGTTCTGCAGATACTTGTTGGACAGGGCGGTTTCATAATAAGCGTTATACACGGTATAGTAGCTTTCGGAAGCCAGAACTTCCATAAAGGCACCGATCATAGGCTGACGCTCTGCTGCCACTGTTGTGGTAACAGCGAGAGAAGTATACTGATCCTGTACATGGGTACGGTATTCCTGTGTTTCATCCAGCTTGGGCATGGGAATAATGGTAAATTCATCCTCCATTTCCCGCAGATAAAATTCAATGCCGTAGAAATTGGTTGTGGCCATAGCAGCTCTGCCTTCCGCAAAGATCGTCTGGATATGGGCCGCACGCGGTCCGTCATCCGGCAGCGGAACCACATAGCTGGCACCGGAATTGTAGTACAGATTCTGGATAGCTTCCAGCGCATTCACATACCGTTCTACATCCGGAGCATATGTATAATAATTGTCTTCATCTCTGCCGAACAGGCTTACATTGCAGTTGATCCAATAGGTATCTCCGTTGGTTCTGCCGCCGCCCACAAAGCCGTAGCTGTCACCTGCATCCTTTTTCCCGTCACCGTTCACATCCACATACAGTCCGGCAGAAAGTTCCGCCTGCTTATCCAGCGTCCACTTACCTTCCTGTACCAGAGAAATGGGACTTTCCAGACCGTGATTTTCAAAAACAGCATTGTTGAACACGGTAACATACATATACCGGTACAGGGTGATGGAAGGAGTGCCTGTACAGAGATACAAAGAATCCCCAACAGTCAGTGCTTCTCTTGCCCCCTGGGACCAGTAAGGCTTGTCCAGATTCAGGTTTTCCAGCTCTGTCAGATCCAGCAGAACATTGCCGGCAGCGGTGTATACACAGGAAACCGTGGGCGAGGACATCATATCATAGGAAGCGTCCCCGGCGATTACTGCATCTTCAATGGTATTATTCACACTGTTCATATCACCGCTGTTGACCAGACGGATATCCATCTTCATATTCATCCGGTTTTCTACCGCCAGATTCCGGTTATATACCGCATCGTTGACCGCTTCTCCGGTGATTTCCTCTGTATGGAATTCTCCTACTACATCATCATGGTTCCATACGGCAATGCTGACAGATGCTCCGTCGAAATCCATTTCCGGAAGTTCATCACGGAAGGGATCGGTGATTTCCGTTTCGACAGCAGCTTCCGTTTCGGTTTCTGTCTGTACATCATTTTCGGAAACAGGATCTTTTCTGCATCCGGCAAGCAGTACGGCTGCCAGCAGCATCAGTAATAATTTCTTTTTCATATATGCCTCCCTGATTGTGGTTATGATTTTTCTGAAATGCCAAACGTTGTTTGAGATTGTCAGACAATTAACTACTGTATATTATAACCGGCATCTTGTGGGATGTCAAGTGTTTTTGTAAATCCACAGCTGCTATTTTAATCTATACTATTGACAAAAAAGATACCGATATGCTATGATATTGTCAGACAATCCGGAGAGTGCATCTGTTCTTTCCAGTCTAAAGGGAGTTACTTTATGAAACTGATTACCAAAGAATTTATTTATGAAACCAACACCCCGCAGTGCCATGCTTCCACTCTGGTGAAGCAGGGGGACAGAGTTACGGCAGCCTGGTTCGGCGGTGCCCATGAAAAGAATAACGATGTAAGCATCTGGACAGCGGTACGGAAAAGCGGAAAATGGAGCATACCGCTGTATACCTCTGTCCGGGAAGAAATACCGCATTGGAATCCGGTTCTGTATGACAATGGCCGTGAGCTTCTTTTGTATTACAAAAGAGGGTTCGGGGAGATTGATGACTGGCAGACCATGCTTTGTCGGAGTCAGGACGAAGGGTATACATGGACAACTCCCGTTCTGATGGTAGAAGGGGACTGCGGCGGCAGAGGTCCTGTGAAAAACAAGCCGATCCGGCTGAAAAACGGTGCCGTTCTGGCCGGTGCATCCAGCGAAGACGGTCCCTGGCGTGCCTTTACGGATCTCTCATGGGACGGTGGTTACACCTGGGAAAGAAGCGACTATATTCCCCTGCCGGAGGGTGTACAGGTGATCCAACCCTCTCTCTGGGAAGATGAAACGGGAGTACACCTGCTGATGCGATCCCAGAACCAGCGGATCTACCGCAGTGATTCCCACGATGGCATACACTGGGAGATGGCATACCCTATTGATGTACCCAATAACAACAGCGGTCTGGATCTGGTTCCCACCCCGGACAGACTTGTGCTCTGCTGTAATCCTATCACCATCAACAGAACCTTGCTGGCGCTGATGGAATCCACAGACGGAATCCATTTTGACACCACGCTGGTTCTGGAAAACGAGCCGGGAGAGTTTTCCTATCCTGCAGTGATCTGGGATGGTGAAAAGATCTGCGGTACCTATACCTGGAAGCGGAAGACGATTGTGTATTTTGAAGCACTTCCGGAATAAAAGAGATCAGCAGATCAAGAAAGCATCAATACAGACAAGTGCCGAAAATCAGAAAATCCCTTTGCAGAGAAAAAACAGGACTGCCGTACCGCGATCGGTATAGCAGTCCTATCTGTTATACAGCATCAGTTTCAGAAGTTCTTCTTTCGGTCAAAGGCAGGATTCCAGTTGTAGAAATTCTGTGCGTCCAGATTGTCCCGGGCAATACGCAGTGCATTATAGAAGGGATTCATTTTAGTAAGTTTTCCTGCAGGAATCAGCGAAAGTGCTTTTTTTAGAAGGTGAATACTATCTATCATCACTACAATCCGAATGTATATATCATGGAATCGTTGAGCCGTAAACTTTTGTGTCGAATTAAGGAAACAGTACAAGCTGATTGCGAAAAGTACTGAGCGCACGGATGAATGACATGGCATTCTATAATTCCATTGCATCTGTATCAAGAAACATACTGATCAACAATGAATTCAACTGGACATAGTTCTCTCCCTTTTTCTTTGTGTCTCTAACATATTATATCATGTTTTTTCCATATACACAAGATTTGGAAGTATGTCCCCCAATTGTACAAAAACCGGGATTATCGCAATAATGCCGGTTTTTGTATTCTTAAAAATTCTTTTTTGTTATTTTTTTGCAAATTTTTTACTTAACTTTGTATGGTTCGCATCACCGAAGCGCTGGTAATGCACGAGCTCCCGTTCCCGCAGGAAAGTGAGTGGTTCACAGACATCTCTGTCATCGATCAGCCGCAGAAGATTGTCATACGTTACACGTGCCTTTTGTTCTGCTGCATTACCATAAGTACAATTAAATTAAAAATTCCAATGAATTTCAATGGGTACATCCCTTGTATGAGGAATCCTTTTTCCCACAGAAATATAGTCAATCAAAATTTCCACCATTTCTCTTGTTAAGTGTTCTAAATTCATATACTGTTCAACCAAATCCCGACGGTTATCGCCGGAAGCAATTCTGTTCTCAATATCAGAAAGTTTTTTCTCGTTTTCCATAATAAGATGTTCGAGCCGTCCTTTATCTTTGGAAAACTCTTTGGTCATTTCGAGATAATCAGCTTCAGTAATTATCCCTCTGACTTTATCCATATACAATTCCCGAATCCCTTTAGTATACTCGGTAATTTTCTTTGTGTATATTTCGTTATCTTCCTGTATTTGTTTTCGTTGCTCTTTAAGAGTATCACAGAATTGAATGTTCTGTAATACCTCATCCTGCTCCAGATATTCTGTTGCCAGCTTATTTAACTCAGCAATAATAGAATGTTCTAATCTGTCAACCGAAATAAAGGCTCCCTCACAGGCATCCTTTGAAACGTGGTGGTTAGGACACTGTAAATACCTTCTGCCACCAGATTCTTTTGTCCCCCGTCCTGAACGCATTATATAACCACAGTTGGCACAACGAGCTTTACGGGCAAACAATCCAATAGTCCCATCAGAAAAAGGTTTTGCCCTTTCAGAAATCATTTGTTGCACTTTATCCCATAGTTCTCGTTCAATGATTGGTTCATGCGTATTTTCTACAATATACCACTCTTCACGTGGACGTGGTCGATTTTGTTTGGTTTTATAGGAAACACTCCCGTATTTCCCTTGTACCATATTCCCGATATAGATTTCATTTACAAGCATATCGGATATAGCAAAGTATTTCCAAAGTGTACTCTGCGGTGTTTTGGGGTTTTGATACCTTAAACCTTTAAGCCGTTTATACTCTGTAGGATTGGGAATACCACGATCATTTAACATACGGGCAATCGCAGTTTTTCCATACCCCTGCGAAAAAAGAGTAAAGACCTCTCTTACTACTGCCGCTGCTTCTTCATCAATTAACAGATGCCCTTTCTGGTCAGGATCCTTCAGATATCCATATAATGCAAAAGCACCAATATGGAAACCGTT
This sequence comes from Clostridia bacterium, assembly GCA_017560565.1. Taxonomy (GTDB): domain Bacteria; phylum Bacillota; class Clostridia; order Oscillospirales; family CAG-272; genus UMGS1696. Next base: position 4,899 of record JAFZET010000021.1, read on the forward strand.
GACACGGCGGTTTGTTAAAACACTTTTGATATTGTCAGACATATCTTCCAAGTACCATTCATTAACCAATCCGTTGATCTGTCTTGATTTTTTATTGCCTTTATTGGCTGTATCTGCATTGTCAACAATGCTGACAAATCGGATTCCCAAAAGAGGGAACAGTCCATGAATGTACTTTTCGACCAGTTCCAGCTCACGAGTAAACCGGGATTGTGTCTTACACAAAACAATATCAAATTTTCTTTTTTTTGCATCGTCCAGTAATGCATTGAACTCCGGACGTCTTCTGTCAGAACCGGTATAATCATCATCACTGTAAATACGATAAATCTCCCACCCCTGTTCTCTTGCGTACTGTGACAGCATTACTTTTTGATTCTGAATGCTGTTGGAATCATCTGTTTCTGCCTGCTTGTTTCTGTCTTCTTCGGACAGACGGCAATAAATTGCTGCTTTCATTGTGTCATCTCCTTCTTAAAGAAGAAACAAGCCACTCTCAACGGATATAGTATACCATATTGAAAGCAGCTTGTCACCATCATTTTGTAAGGATTGCGCTTTTACTTTTTTCAACCTTGTTTATCATTTGAATCCAGAGACGAATGAAACGTCTCTTTTTTTCTTTTTCGGAAGAAGATTGAAAAATATTTGTGCAAATAATAGTACTCTCCTGTCGTCCCATACGTCACCTCCTATAGTTCATATATATTTTTGAAACAGATAATTATGTTTGTTTTCTATTCCGGATAAGCTGAATGTCTTTGGAATGGATATACTGCATAGTTTCATGCTTTCTTTGTCAAGGAACACATAGTTTATCAACCAGTGAAAGCATACCCGAACAAGCCAGTATGCTTTCGCAGAATGACAATCCATGCAGAACCGCAGAAAGGGGGAATACGGTTCAGCGAATAATCAGTTAATCTGAAAATCCAATGTGCGTTTGATAAGCCTGATCCTTAAACGATTTCGCATTTCTTCATCCACATAACTGTGAATATTCCCGGCATCATCTGTTACTTTGCGGGTACATAATACAGCGATCTATCTATCATAATGTTCCAGAACCAGACCCATAGCTTCAATATCACCTTTTGTTGCCGCCGAAATAACATGGAACGGCACCAGCTTGTTAGTATATTTTCTCAAAAGCTTTTCCCTCCATATATTCTTTGATTTTGTCAAGTGCAGCTTTCCTGTTCCGGAAGACTGTACTCCGAACAACATTCAGCAGCTCTCCTATTTCCGCATCACTCATATCAAGATAATATGAAAGAAGAATAATATCCCGTTTTTGTTCAGATAGGTATTCCAGAGCCTCTGCAAGAAGCATATCTTTAACTGTTATATCAAAACCGGACACATGGTAAATATAATATTCAAAATCATATGTATCTTCGGTGCACAGTTTATTGAAATCACTCTCATTCATGTCGGAAAAACATACTTCCTGAGTAGCTTGTTTAGAAAGATTTCGCAGATAACTCTTTGCTTCC
>JAFZET010000163.1 GCA_017560565.1 Clostridia bacterium
AGTCTGGCCAGCAGATAGCACCGCAGTTCTCCGAATCCGGCGTAACGGGGTGAGTTGTGATTTCCTTCCGGATATATTCCTTTCGCACCGTGTTCCGCATAATACCGCATATTCTGCCGCAGTACGCCGAAATCCGGGTAGGGGGGAATGTAGTAGTGGTAGTTCTGGGTATATTCCCAGATATAGATACGGTCGCAGATGGCAAACCAGTCTTCCACAACCTTGTTGAACTTAATATTTCCCGGGCAGCCGTTATCGCTCACCGTATGGCTGTGACAGGTGGAGTACGCACACAAGCGAATGCACACATTATGGCGGGGTCTGGTGATCTTGGGTGCTTTTTCCGTATAGTAGTAGGCAAAAGTATCGATCACGGCATCCGGGAATTCCTCTTCCACGGCTTCCGCTACCTGATTCACAAACCGAAGATACAATCCGGACCAACTTTCTTCTTCCTCCACGATCTTCATACACCGGTCACAGGTACAACGATAGGAACCGTCATCCTGGGTTACCGATATGATGACATCCTTCGGCTCTCTTCTCAACACCTCCCGCACGGAGGCAATGGTTTTTTGCAATACTTCGGGATCCGTTACACAGGGCTGTTTATCCGTTCCCGCCAGTTTTGACATGGTATGAGCCCAATAGCCTTTGGCGTAACGGAAACATCCGCCTCTTTCTTCCGGAATGGACAACATATCGTTGACCCCGTTCTTCACGCTCCAATCCACGTCACGGCAGCATCTCCAGTCGGACTGACGCAGTTCAAACACCGGCGCATGGGCATACTCTTCCTCTACAACGATGTCTCCCTCTCCAAGGGTTTCCAGTCCGGGCATGAAGTACCGCACACCGGCATATCGTTCGAGAAACCGGTACACACCGTAGTTCACCCCACGTCCGTATCCGCCGGCGATCTCCAGTGTATTCTCATCACAGACAGTGATACGGAATCCATCCCGTCCCGCTGTATTGTCCAGACAGATACGTACAAGCAATCCATCCCCCTCGGAGATGCCGAATTTTGCCATATAGCGGATAAATTCCGAAGCGGCATACTGTTCGGCAGGGTCAGCACCTGCCTGTACACGGACAGCACAGAATTCTTTTCCTTTTACGATCAATTTACGCATAACAGTCTTCCTTATATTCACAGAAAATTATTCGCTTTTCATTTTGGGCTGTACACCATATTTATACCATATCTGCCCGCAAATTGCAATAAGCATTGTAAAATTTATAAAAAAATCTCCATTTTATCCCCGCTAAAATGTACACAGGAAACAAGAACGGCACATACCCGTACTGTCCCGGGACTGTGCCGTTTTTGTATTTTTTCAGTTTTACCGTTTTTCGCAGTACTGGTGTTCTACTGTGAAATCACGGCCGTTCAAGCGGATCAAAGTACCGCCGAGTGCGTTTTTGTCGTGGGAGTCATAGGTACCCGTCTTCAGTCCCATGGTAAAGCGAATGCCTTCCCACAGGATACTGGTGTTGATCTCATGCTGGTCTCCGGCAAATACACCGTCTACATTACACTGCTTCAGAATGGGCAGAAGTGTACAGTCGAAAGTAGAACCGTATCCCTTTCCTTTTTTACCGAAATCTCCGTTTTTCGCCGGCACGTCCACGCCGATTTCATAGGCAAGCTTGAATTCCTTGCTATCCGGCTGATCCTGATACCCGGCACCTACGCAGGCATGACGGAAATCATCGGTAGGAATATGGTAAAATACAA
>JAFZET010000164.1 GCA_017560565.1 Clostridia bacterium
GGTACCCCCGTTACCAATCTGCGCATGAGCAAGGCCAATCTGTCCACCCTGCTGAAACCCATGGTGATGGGCTTCTTTGCGGACGGCGGCGTACAGCTGCAGATCACCTGCGCTTCCCGTGAGGAGCTGCTGGACGCTGTAGCCCATCCGGAAAAGCATGAGAATCTGGTGGTGCGTATCGGCGGTTATGCGGAATACTTCAACCGGCTCTCGCCTGTACTGAAGCAGACTGTCATTGACCGGACGGAGTATTGAGTAAAAGTAAGAAGTAAGAAATAAGAGATAAGAAGTAAATACGGCTGAAGGATGTCCTGCTGACGGTGGGGCATCCTTTTGTACTTGACAAACACAAAATATTCGTGGTATACTATTCCTGTAAAAACACTGAATTACAGGGAGTGACAGAATGAAACGGATTCTGATGCTGACAGGAGCGGCGGTTCTGCTGTTTTTTATGGGGTCCTGTGCGGACGGGGGGATGATGGGAACTCCCGTTCCGGTGCGGGAAAAGGCTGCAGCCGAAGAAATAGGGGTTCCTCGTATTGTGCCGATCAGGTATGTACATGGGAGCAATGGATTTACTGTCAGCAAAAATATCCCAATGTATATCCAATATGACGGCATGGTGGAGATCACCAAAACAGATCCTGCGGACACCTCCATTCTGCTGGCTTTCAATCTGAATGACCAATGGAACGGGCTGATCACTATAGAAAAACTCGCTCCGGCTTATCTGAATATTCTGCCGGTGGGGAAAAAGATGAGTGTCGAGGGGGTCGGCGGGCAGCTGATCATCCGGGCTGTACCGGCAGACAAGGAATACACCATCGAGGTCAAAGCATACGAACTGGACGGCACACTGATGGTCACGGCACAGCTGAAAATCATCACCCTCCCGGACGAAGGATTCGACAGTGCGGCGTATGTGGAAAACTTATGGGGCTACAGCGAACTCTACACTTACGGCGAAGAGCTGACCCGATTTTGTTCCATTGAGCTTATTTCCTACGAATACAGTGACAAATATAAATTCCAATGAAAGCAAAAAATCGATACCGTTCCCTTTTCTGAGAGCGATACCGATTCTTTTTATGCCAATGTGATCAAGCAGCCTTCGCCGCTCCGGAGCGTAAATTCACACTTCCCGTCGATCAGCGGCAGAGTCACTGTCATGTTGTCCGTGTACAGGGCAGCCGTTTTTGCCTGCAGTGTCATGGATACCTTTGCCGTTTTGCCTTCCGACAGGGGTTCCATATTCACCACCGTAAATGCGGCGCCGTCTTCCTTTTCAAAGCAGCCGATCAGCAGCGGGGACTCCGTTTCGATTGCTTTGATGGGAGCAAAATCCGTTTTCTGGTCTTCAAAATGCAGGTGCGGCAGGTCTTCCCGTTCGTTGACTGCAAAAGCGCCCGTATTCCGGTAGGTCAGATACAGATCTTCAATGGATTTGAGGAACCGGTGGAATCCCTTTGCCGTATAGAACAGAGGAGACCTGTCCCCGGCGGCATTCAGCAGTCCGTCCGTGTGTCCGGGCGGCGTAGCCAGACAGTAGTGAAAGATCGCTTTTACTCCGAAGGAGAGCACTGTCCAGAACTGCCACCGCAGATCCGTGTCATCCGGTTCTCTGGCAGGCTGATACCACACCAGATCCTGCACCATGATCCACATTTCTCTGTCGTATTTCCGGCAGCAGGCGGCAATCTGGGCAAGGTTTTCCAGATATCCGGGATAGATCGTGCGGGTCACGCCGTCCTCCGCTGTCCGGCAGGGATACACATCCACGCAGACATAGGGAGTATCAAACCGCCGGCAGTAGGCTTCCAGATGCTCACTGTAGGTTGTCCCTTTGGTTTCGTAGTATTCGATTGCCTGCACATCTGCGCCGTATTCCAGCTGTGCCACAGA
>JAFZET010000165.1 GCA_017560565.1 Clostridia bacterium
CTCCCAACGGCAAAATCCACATCCCAACCGGTAAGTCTGGCGGAAAAGAATACATTTAAAACCTCAGCAACCGCCTGGCCAAAAGTCTTTTCCCGCAGTGCAGCAATTTCATCTTGGGTATATTCCGGCAGACGAAACGGCACATACAAACCTCCGTCTGATGCCGTATTCTGTGCCAAAGGTCTGGCAGCAGTAAATGCATCTTTCTGATCTCTGGTGGTTATATACAGCAACGCCCCATCACTCCCACAGCGTTATTCCAATAAATATCAGATACCATCTTTTCTGTCAGTCCGCGCTCCAGAAGCCTCTGTGCAATCTTGGGATAATCCTGCAAGCCGCCAATCCCTTCCGGAAGAGACTCACAGCCATCCAAGTCGCCGCCGAGGGAAATATGCTTTCCGGAGGGATCTAACTCCAGGAAGTGGAAAATATGATCGCAGAAAGTATCGATGTTGGGATTCTCCCCAACAAAACTGGAATATAGATTCATACCGGCTACGCCGCCTGTCTTACAAATCTCCAGGAACATCTCGTCTGTCAGGTTACGGCTGACATTGCAGACACTGCGGCTGTTGGAATGGGAAGCGATCACAGGAGCCTGGGTGATCTCCATAATATCCCAGAAACCTTCATCACTGATATGGCTGACATCAATGAGCATTCCCAGACGCTGTGCCTCCTCAACAAATTCCCTGCCCATATCGGTAAGACCGCCGCCTGTAACATTGGATCCTGTCAGAACATTCTTTTCGTTCCATCCCAAAGTTGTGATCCGGAAGCCTACTTTATAGAGGTCCTCGAGGAGCGCAGGATCAAAACCGAAACCTGCAGGGCCTTCAATGGTCATAACCGCAGACATAAGACCTTTTTCATAGTTTTGTTGAATATCCTCACCGGAAAAAGCAAGGCAGATCTTGTCAGAATTAGCCTCCACCTGGCTGAATATGGCATCCATCTGCCGTTCAAAGAACACCAGCGGAGACGGACCTCTGTCGATACCCGGATCCTGCCGGGTGGTGGTGAAGCAAGCAAAACACTGACCATAACCAGGCAGTGCAGCCGCCCTCTCCAGGTCTATATGAAGCGTATTCTTGTTTAAGGTATCATCGGCACCGGCAATTTTGCGCCGCACCAATTGCGAAGCAGTATCACAGTGCAAGTCAAAAATAGGGAAATTCATCGAAACGCATCCTCCATATGAATAATTTCCGGGGAAACTGTTGCAGTGCCATCTGGGGCATAAATCTCGATCACGTCAAACCGTGGCTGAAGTGACGTAGGGTTTTCAGCAAGGTAAAACGACGCTGTTGTGCGGAGCCGGTCCTGCTTGCGGGAATCGACATACTCAAAGGCATTGGCAAACCGGGCGGACTTGCGAAGCTTTACTTCCACAAACACCAAATACTTCCGGTTAGATGCGATCAAGTCGATTTCTCCGAACCTGCACCGATAACCGGAGGCAAGAAGCTTATAGCGCTTCTTTTTCAAATACTCGGCAGCCTGCAGCTCCCCCCAGGCACCGGCAATATTACTTCTGCCCATAGAGCTTTTTCAGAAAAGAGCGCCTGTGGAACGGACAGGGACCGTGAAGCTGCAAAGCTGCATAATGAGCTTTTGTTCCGTATCCTTTATGGATCTCAAAACCGTATTCCGGATACTTCTGCGCTAGCTCCACCATGTAATCATCTCTCGTAACCTTCGCCAGGATCGATGCGGCTGCAATGCTGGCGCTTAGGCTGTCTCCGTGGACTACTGTCTCAACAGGGATACCAAAATTCTTCTCCCGGTTACCGTCGATCAGCGCGTACTCAGGGCGGACAGCCAGCTGCTCTATAGCCCGCTCCATAGCCAGAAGGCTTGCCTGCAAAATGTTGATTTCATCGATCTCGCTGTGGTCTGCAAATGCGATCCCATACGCAACAGCCTTTTCCTTGATAATAGGAAAGAGCTCTCTGCGCCGTTTATCGGAAAGCTTTTTGCTGTCATCCAAACCAGGAATATCCACATGCTCAGGTAGAATCACCGCTGCAGCGCAGACTGGCCCGGCCAGTGGACCCCGGCCTGCTTCGTCAACACCGCAAATCAGCTTCAACCCTTGCGCGTAATACTTCTCTTCAATTTCCCACATATTCTTCTGGCTCATACACAGTCCTCCGGTGCTTCCAGAGTAAAATGGCCCAGTTTTCCGGAACGGTACTCATCCAAAAGTACCTTTGCCATTCTCTCTGTATGGATTTCCCCTCTTGCAAGCAGGTATCCCCGCTTCCGGCCTGCTTCTTCCAACAGTTCATAGCCGGGAGTGCCGTCAGGCAATTCAATCTTATAACGCTCTGCCAAAACCTGCGGATAATACTTCTGCAGCAATTCCATCAAGTGACAGGCCAGCTCTTCCGTATCAATAATATTCTCTTTTACCGCACCGGTGTATGCCAGCATCATACCAACATTGGGGTCTTCAAATTTCGGCCACAGAATACCGGGTGTATCCAGGAGCAGCAACCCACTGTCCACTGTGACCCACTGCTTGCCCCGGGTGACACCGGGACGGTTTTCCGCTTTCGCGCCTTTTCTGCCGGAAATCTGGTTAATCAGTGTGGATTTTCCCACATTGGGAATCCCCACGATCATGGCTTTGATCCGCCGTCCCTGCATACCCTTGTCGGCATACCGCTTCAGCTTTTCCGCCAGTGCTTTTCTTACCATGGGTTCGATCTGATTCATCCCTTCGCCGGTGACACAGTCGATGGCCAGGGTGAATCTTCCGTCATTCTGGTCGGAATAATACTGCATCCAGGCTTTGGTCACAGCGGGATCCGCCAGAGAGGATTTTGTTAAAAGGGTCAGTACCGGTTTTCCCTCGGTCAGCTGTGCGATCTCGGGATTCCGGGAGCTTTGGGGAATGCGTGCGTCCACCAGTTCAAAAACGATATCCACCAGCGCCAGATTTTCTTTCATCAGCCGGCGGGTTTTCGCCATGTGACCGGGGAACCACTGTATAGTCTGGGAAGGCATTGTTACCTCCTGTTTATTTGTAAGGATAGATTACCACAGCTTGCCGAAGGTATCCAGCGGGAACAGACGGAAGTAGGCACGCCCCACCACGCATCGTTCATCCACGGTACCCAGAGCAGCCTGTCTGCTGTCCCCGGAGCCGTTCCGGTTGTCGCCCATCACGAAGATCTCGTTTTCCGGTACGGTCAGGGTGAATACATTGTTTTCATCCACGTTATAATTGGCTGTCAGCAGAGGGAGGGTGTGGTCGAGGAAACGGTAAGGTTCGTCCACTGTTTCGCCGTCCACTTTCAGGGTCCAGTCGTGAAAATCGATTTCCACGGTCTGCCCCTCGGTGGCGATGACCCGCTTGACGATAGGGCTGTCGTAGGGGGCAGCGGTGATGTCATGGATAACCACGATATCACCTGCTTCCGGGGTATAGAAGGCATCGGATACCACCAGATACTGCCCATTAGCCAGAGTGTTGTCCATGGAGTGTCCGTCCACGATGTTCAGCCGTGCCACAAAGGCGAAGCATAGCATGACACAGATGGTGACGGATGCCAGCATTTCCAGAATCTCGAAAATTTCCGCCATCAGCTTTTTGGTACCGGTCATCACATAGGGCTGGGGCAAAGGCAGGTCGGTATCGGGGGTGTTCAGTTTGTTGTCGCGCATAATGATCTCCCTTATTTTTCAATCACATCGCCCAGCAGATCACTTCCCACGGGAACATAGTCGTTCATGGCTTCGCAGCAGGCTTCGGTGAATTTCGTGCCGGTTTTTTCTTCTCTGGAATCGTACAGGAAGAAGGGAACCGGTTCGGGAGAGTGGGTACGGATCTCGATAGGCGTGGGATGGTCGGGCAGGCAGAGAATTTTGAAATCTTCTCCGGTGGAACGCAGATAATCCAGAACGGGAGAAAGCACTTCCGTATCGATCTTTTCAATGGAGGAAACCTTCTGTTCCGCTTCCCCCTGGTGGCCGCATTCATCCGGAGCTTCCACATGCACGTAAACAAAGTCGTGACCGTCTTCAAAGGCCTTGATGGCAGCCTGACCCTTGCCGGCATAGTTGGTGTAGTAGTTGCCGGTGGCACCTTCCACGGCGTAGATATCGCAGCCTGCGCAGACACCGATCCCCTTGATCAGGTCAACCGCACAGACAACCGCACCTTTCACGCCCCATTTTTCCGCAAAGTTTGGCAGAGCAGGCTTCCGTCCGGGGCTCCACAGCCAGGGAGAGTTGGCGGGACGAAGACCCTTTGCCCGTCTGGCTTCGTTCACCGGATGATGTTCCAGCACTTCGCAGCCCTTCTTCATGAATTCCAGAAAAGCGGCGCCGCCGTCTTCTTCCTTCGGCAGGAACGCACCGATCACCTGACCCAGATGGTCATGGGGACGTTCAAAATTGTAGGTGGGATCGGCATCCTTCCAGATCATGCAGTGGCGGTAGCTGACACCGGTGTGGAGCACTCTGCCTTCCATGGGCAGGGCTTCGTTCAGGGCGGCTACCAGTTCGGCAGCTTCTTCGGTGGTAATGTCACCGGAGGAGTGGTCGATGATGGTACGGTCTTCGTAAACATCGGTATCCTCGGACAGGGTCACCACATTGCAGCGGATGGCGGTGTCGTCAGGATCCATGGACAGCCCCAGGCTCATGGCTTCCAGAGGGGAACGTCCTTTGGAATAGATCTTGGGATCATAGGACAGAATGGCCAGATTGGCGGTATCGCTTTCCGGTACCATGCCTGTAGGGACGTTCAGCACCGTACCGCAGCGGGAAACGGACGCCAGTGTGTCCATGACGGGTTTATTCGCTTTTTCCATAGGGGTTTTGCCGTCAAAGGCAGGAATGGGTCTGTCAGCCATTCCGTCGGGAATGAGTACAAAATATTTCATAATATATCTCCATATACCGGAAAATCCGGCTGTATCGGTTTGTCGATGGCGGAAGAGGGTATACTACCTCCAGTTTATTCATCTATATATTATACCACGGCGGGGGCAAAACCGCAAGGCAAAACCCAAAATCACGGGGTGGTAAAATGCCCGAAAAATGGTTTGGATTTTACTTGATTTTGTTTTATTTTTCAGGTTTAAAATCATGAAAAACACTTGCTTTTCGGGGAAAGTTGTGATACAATACATACTTGTATGATATTGTCTGTCAACGGACCCTCTCAGACGAAGACAGACCGGATCGGACATCATTCCGTAAAAAATGAAAGGGAGAAAAGAAAAATGCCGAATATCAAGTCCGCCAAGAAGCGGGTAAAAGTAATCGAAACCAAGACCCTGCAGAACAAAATGTTCAAGAGCCAGCTGCGCACCGCACTGAAGAAGTACAATGCTGCAGTAGAAGCAGGCAACAAGGAAGAAGCCAGCATCGCTTACAAGGCTGCTGTTAAGAAGCTGGACCAGGCCGTTGCCAAGAACATCCTGCACAAGAACAACGCCGCTCACAAGAAGAGCGAACTGACCCTGAAGTTCAACCAGATGGCATAAGCCCCGGCTGACAGGTCACAATTTAACCCAAAATGAGAAACGCCATTCGTCATGCTCCGACGGACGGCGTTTTTTGCAGTTAAATTTTATATAAACCTATTGACTTTCCCCTAAAGGGTAATGCTATACTGTTGTCTGAACGGAGGTGCGTTATGCGAAAAATCAACGAATTTGCCGAACTGTGCAAAACTTCCGCCAAAACGCTGCGTTTTTACGATCAGGCGGGAGTACTTTCGCCAGAATATGTGGATCCGGAAAACGGGTACCGGTATTATACAGACGAGCAAGCAGAACGGTACAATCAGATTCTGGAACTGAAGCAGGCTGGATTTACATTGGAAGAAATCAAAAAAAGTTTCGGCTGTACGGACGATACGGCGGTACTGGAGGAACTGTTTTTGGTGCCGGGTTATGTCAACATATCTGTGTCCGATATCAGAATGCACTTTGCCAGAGACAGACCGATGCTGTATCTGGAAATTTCCGGAAGGGATGTCATAGAACTGTGCCGGAATCTGGACAGACAGTTCTGGAAACCGGAAATCTGTAAAGAACTGCGGACAATACTGATAAGTATGGAATTTCCCAGGGAAGGCATCAGTCTCAATGATATTGATGTTCTTACAGCGGAGGTATGGAAAAAATTTCCAGAAGATTTCGGGTTTGTATGGGGTGCAAGCCTTGGTGAACAGAGGCGGGTGCGGGTGCTGGGTATCTTCTGAACATAAAAGCGGACTGTCACACCCCAAAAGGTACAACAGTCCGTTTTGCTTTTCTCAGAATTTCTTCACCCACTTGTACCGGTTCACCTTCACGACTGCCACAGAGCATTTCAGAATCTGGTCACACTTGAGGCAGGAGAAAATCACCACCGGCGGCAGCTCAAACACAAACGCCGCCAGGAACGCCGAGGGCAGAACGAGCCCCCACATGAAGATAATATCGTTGTACAGCACGAACTTCGTGTCTCCGCCGCCACGGACAATCCCCGTCAGACAGGGCATCTGGTAGGACGTACCCACCACTGTGACAGACAGCACCGTCATGAACAGCAGCGCCAGTTCTCTGGTCTCCGGCAGAATGTCGTAGGCACCGATGATAATATCCTTGATCAGAAACAGTGCCGCCCCTGTGATCACACCCAGACACAGGAAGGTTCTCTGC
>JAFZET010000022.1 GCA_017560565.1 Clostridia bacterium
ATCCCGCCCTACGGTTTATATCGTTTATTCAGCCAGCAGCAATTTAGTTAATCATCGTTCACATAAGAATTACAAAATTTCTGCAAAGCAAAAGCCTGCTGAACGATTTGATGATCGTTTCACAGGCTTTGTTTTTATGCTTATTCTTCTTCGGCTTTCCGTTCCGCTCTTGCCTGAAGGATTTCCTCCAGTTCAAATACATACTTGTTCCCGCAGAAGCGGCAGTTGGTTTCAATCGGTTCACCGGCTTCCACCAGCTCGTTCATGTCCTTTTCGTTCAGGGTCACAAGTGCGTTCTTGTATTTATCTCTGGTACAGGTACATTTGTAAGCGGCTTCAAACTCGTCAAACATGGTATATTCGATTCCCGCAAAGACCATGCCGATAATCTCATCCCCGCTGACGCCGTCCGCAATCAGCTTGGACACGGAGCCCATCATATTGATATTGGTTTCCAGCCGGTCGATCACCGCTTCTTCCGCACCGGGCATCAGCTGAAGCAGGTATCCGCCGGCGGCAAAGCACATATTGTCCGGATCTACCCGTACGCCCAGCGCACACACAGTGGGTGTCTGTTCACTGGTGGCAAAATACTGGGTCACATCCTCGGCAATCTCCCCGGAAACCAGAGGACACACGCCGATATACGGCTCGTTCATGCCCATATCCTTGATGACATACATAGTACCGCGTCCTACTGCACCGCCCACATCCAGCTTGCCCAGGTCGTTGGGGGGCAGTTCTGCGTCGGGATTTTCTGCATATCCCCGTACATTGCCCATGTAGTCGCTGACGCACACCACATACCCGGCAGGACCGTCCCCGCGGAGCTGGAGGGTCAGGGAATTATCTCTGTCTTTCAGCAGGGTGCCCATGAGGGAAGCTGCCGTCAGCGTACGCCCCAGTACAGCGGTCATGGTTTTGGAAGTATGGTGGATCTCACAGGAGCGGCGCACAATGGCGGTACTGTCGATAAAAAACACACGTGCGCTGCCGTCATCGGTAATGGCACGCTTGATGATGGAAGTGGTTTCAGGCATATCAAAAATCCTCTCGATGTTATTTTCTCATTTATTTTGTCTGTTGTTCTGACTTACGGCTCTCTCCGGCAGATTTCCAGAAAATGCCGGGCGGCAGTGGTAAGGAGCTTGTTTTTGTGGTACACAATCTGGTACTTCCGGCGGAACACCAGCCCCTCTATCTTCAAAAAGCGGAGCTGTGATTGTTTGTCCACCATTCTGCTGGGCACAACGGCAACGCCCAGTCCCGCTTCTGCGGCATGGATCAGCGCGGCGGTGCTCAGGCTTTCCCAGGCAGGCTCCGGCACGGCGTATCCCGCTGAAGTCAGCACACCGGCAAAGATCTCTCTGGTACCGCTGCCCATTTCCCGGAGCAGAAACCGCTGCCGCAGAAACAGCTCCGCCGGTATTTCCCCCTCCGGCAGACCCAGTCTGTCAGAAGCGATCACCGCCAGTGAATCCTCCATGAATTCTTCCGCAAACAGATTGTCATCATGAACGATCCCCTCGATCAGTGCCAGATCCAGCTCCCCCGAAAGCAGTGCTTCCTGCAGTCTGTCCGAGCGGTCGATCCGTACCTGCAGATCGGTCTCCGGACACGCCTCCGCAAAGGTTTTCGCAAATGCCGGCATCAGGGCAGAACCGATGGAAATACTGGCGCCCACACGGATCCGCCCGAAAGCGTCCCAGTTGCGGATGCTTTTTTCCATATCGTCAAAAGTCATCAGGATCCCTTTGGCATATTCCCGGAACTGTTTCCCTGCCTCGCTGAGGTACAGCCGCCGGTTTATCCGGTCAAACAGCCTGACACCGTAATAATTTTCCAGTTCGCTGACCGCAAGGGATACAGCCGGCTGGGTCATGTGCAGCTGGGCAGCCGCTTTGGTCAGATTACAGTCCGTCTGACAGACCGCTTCAAATATACGGATATGTCGCAGTGTCATACCGCTCTCCTATAAGAAAATCTATATTATTATCATAAAAACATATCATTTTACAAATCACACATCCTATGCTATACTGTAGCAAGAACATTTTTCAGGCAGGTATGTATGGGTATGAAAAAATGTGTGACGCTGTGGCAGCTGTTCTGCCGTTCTTTTCTCCTGTCCGGTACCACCATCGGCGGCGGCTTCGTGATCCTGTCCGCCATGGACAGAATGTATGTCAGAAAACTCGGCTGGCTCCGGGAAGAGGAAATGCTGGACATCGTTTCTCTGGCACAGAGTGCACCGGGAGCTGTGGCTGTCAATGCTTCCCTGCTGGTGGGAACAAAACTGCGGGGAACCTTCGGCGCGGCAGCCGCCCTGCTTGGCTGTATCCTGCCGCCTTTCACGATCATGTGTGTACTGGGGTCTCTGTACAGCATCGTCAGTGACAGTACAGCAGTATCGGTTCTGCTTCCCTTTATCAAAATCGGCATCGGTCTGTTTCTTGCCCGCATCGCCTTTTCACTCTGCCGGAAACATCTGATAACATGGTACGAGAAAGCCGTATTTGCCGTCTCACTGACCGCTATTCTTTGCTGCCGGATCCGGAGTATATGGCTTCTGCTCGCATCTGCCGTTCTTGCCGCCGTCCGGTATTACAGGAGGAAACATCATGTGTGAACTGATCGCTGTCTGCACAGAACTGTTTCTGCGTTTTTTGAAAATCGGTGCGTTCAGCTTCGGCGGCGGTTACGCTTCCCTGACACTGATCCGGGAAGAAGCCGTCACAGCCGCAGGATGGCTGACCGATGCGGATTTCACGGGACTGTGTGCCCTTGCGGAAATCACACCCGGTCCGGTAGGGCTGAATGCCGCTTCCTTCACAGGCTGGCAGACCGCCGGTTTCCCGGGTGCGCTGACAGCAACGCTGGGGTTTCTTTTTCCGTCGGTCTCTATTGTATGGCTGCTTGCCGCACTTTTCAGAAAATACGGCAGCCATCCTCTGCTCCGGCAGGTGCTTGTCTCCCTGCGTCCGGTGATCTGTGCCATGGTGACGTATGCCGCCGTTTCCATGCTTCTGTAATTACATCAGAAGCTGATTGTTGATTTCCAGACGGAACTGCAGTCCCAGTTTTTCCGCCGCTTTCCGGCAGAGGATCATCCGTTCCAGGAAGATCTCAAAATACTCCGTCACGGAGCTGTACTGCGTCTCGATCTCCAGTACCAGCCGGATCTCCCTTTTATCTTCGGAAATGATCAGGTCGGAGTGGATCACAGAATAATTCACCCGGTCATGGATATCAAAAGAAGGAATATCCCGGTTTCTCACCCGGCTCCGGCGCACATCGGATTTATCCGCCAGAAACAGTGCGGCGGCAATGGGACCTGTGGGAATGCCGGTCCCTTCATCATGATTGCCAATGGCGGTAACAACATCCGCAATATCTTCCGCAGGCATACCCAGCTTATCCAGAATCCGGAACGCCATGACGGCACCGCTCTGGGAATGCTCCACACGGTTCACCAGATTGCCGATGTCATGCAGAAAACCGGCGATTTTTACCAGTTCCACTTCTCTTTTCTCATAACCGAGGGTTTCCAGAATATAACCGGCCAGCTCCGCAACCTTGGCTACATGACCGAAAGAATGATCCGTATACCCCATTGCCGCCAGTGCCTGGTCTGCTTTGGCAATGTAGGTACGGATATTTTCATTTTGTCTTATAGATTCGTAAGTAATCATAAGCTTCCTCATATATTTTTTTCATGGGGCAAAAATTTTCCATATATATCATACCACAAAATCCGTGCTTACGCAAGGGTGTGAACGGATTTTCTGCTGTTTTTCGGAAATATATTCGCAGTGCATAGGATCTGCCGCTTTGCACATACTATGGTTATCCCAAAAGAAACGAGGAAATATGTATGAAACGGAACCTTTCTCTCCTTCTTGCCGTCCTGTTTTTCACATTGGCATCCTGCGGCAGAGCACCGGCTGTGGACACGGCAGACCCTATGGACACCCCCCCGGAAACCGACATCGGTATGCCCCAGCAGGATTCCGGCGATCACCAGACACCTGATAACGGACAGACGCAGACAGATACACCTCCGCAGGAGAATGCCGGAAACAATGATATTAACGGCGTACCGGATACGGTAGACTCCGTAAACAGTGCAGATGACGCAGTACGGTTCATTTCCAGGAATCTGTATTCCCTGTGCAGTGAAGTTCTGCCCATGGCAGTGGAAACACGGGTACTGGATCTGCAGGATGCGTATGCTGTGCAGTACAACACCGGTCTCACCGCCACAGAGGGCATCACCGATATCATCATTTCGGAATCAGCGGTAGGATCTTTCGCATACTCCCTTGTGTATGTCCGCACAGACGGCAAAAACACAGAACAGATCCACCAGTCCCTGAAGGACAGCATTGATCCCCGGAAATGGGTCTGTGTGGAAGCGGAAGCGGTACACTCCGTCCGGCTGGATGATGATATCTGTATCATCATGGGTTCAGCTGAACAGGTGGACACCATCAGTACTTCTCTCCGGCAGGCAGCGGAAGGTATATTCGATCGGGTGGGCGATCCTATCACGGTACTGTAGTATAAAAACACGCAAAAAGGGGAAACCTTTACCAGGAATTCCCCTTTTGTTCTGTTTCCGGAAAGCTCAGCAGTCTTCTCTCTTTTCCAGCCATGCCGGTTCTTTGGTGGAAACATTACCTGTTGTGGTAATATCACTGCACCTGCGCAGCATAATATCGTACAGATTGGTATCCACCTTGTCGCTGAACCGCTTGCAGGAGCAGTTCTCAAACCGGTTGTCGTGGATGTCCACATTCTTTGCCGCATTGACAAAGATACCACTGTTGCCGCAGTTTCTGAACAGATTGTGGTGGATATGGATGCCGTCATGGACACCGGCAGGATAATTATCTGCATCCACATCGTGGCTGGCTTTCACCACAACCGCACCCATATTGGCGGCACTGCCGTTGATGCCGCATTTTTCAAAGACACAGTTCCGGATTTCCACATTCTTGGAAGGTCCCACTTCATACCACACCCGGATATCGGGGGACACGATAATCCCCGGCAGAGACATACCGTAAATCCGGCAATTTTCCACCAGCATATTCCAGGACTGCAGCAGGAAGCCTCTGGCTCTGGTGTGGGTCACAGTGCAGTTTTCCAGATGAACGGAGGCGAAAAATTCCTCATTTGCCAGGATATCGCCCACACCCACTACACCC
>JAFZET010000166.1 GCA_017560565.1 Clostridia bacterium
AGACTACAAGGTCGGCTTTCATGGTATCGTAAGTTTTACGTTCCTTTTCGGAGAGGATTACTTTGACCTCGTTCATCACGCATTCCGGCATTTTCAGATGATCCACGGCTTTCATGGAAATCGTGATGTCGGAGATGGCGGCGTAGATTTCTTCTTCTGCACCCTCTCGCAGCTTGTAGGAGAAGATCACCTGACCGTTCCGCTTGTCCGGCACGAAGTAGGCGTTGCGGTAGTGGGTAATGAACCGTCCGAGACGTTTGCCGAGATCGAGGATGCGGAACTCTGCCCATAAATCCATCAGACCGTTTGAGGATGGTGTGCCTGTCAGTCCTACGATTCGTCTGACTGTCGGTCGGACTTTGAGCAGGCTTCGGAACCGTTTTGCCTGGTAGGACTTGAAGGAAGACAGTTCGTCGATGACCACCATGTCGTAGTCAAACGGGAGTCCGCTTTCCTCGATCAGCCATTGGATGTTCTCTCGGTTGATGAGGTAAACACTGACTTTCTGCATCAGTGCCGCCTTCCGTTCGGTCTCTGTACCGACTGCCACAGAATATGTAAGGCTGCGGAGATGATCCCATTTTCGGATTTCATCCGGCCACGTGTCCCTTGCCACTCTGAGCGGAGCAATCACCAGAACCTTGCGAACCATGAAGCTGTCAAGGCACAGGTCGAATATAGCGGAGAGGGTGATTGCGGTTTTGCCGAGCCCCATATCGAGAAATACCGCTGCAACGGGATGGTGCAGGATGAAGTCGGTGACGTATTTCTGGTAGTCATGAGGACTGTATTTCATCGAGGATTCCTCCGATCTGCTCCACTGCATCCACGCAGTACACTGGAAAGCCGAGCGATTCCAGCTGTCTTTTTCGCCTTACCTGCAGGGGACGGAGTTTTTCACCTTCCGTTTTCAGTTCCACGAAGGCAAGCTTCCCATGCGGCAGAAGGACGATCCGGTCAGGCACCCCATCGAATCCGGGTGAGACGAATTTCGGTGCCATGCCGCCGCGCTGTTTTACCATCAGGGTAAGTTTGTGTTCGGTTGCTTTTTCTCTCATAATCATTCCTTGTTTCATATGGATTGGTGCAGGTCTGTGAAGGTCTTTCCGTAAAGTCTTCTATAAGGTGATTTTTCTTAAAAATTCGCCCTAAAGGGGACTTATAGAAAAGACTTGCAATGACCTGCACCTTTTCCATTAATCCAGGAATTCCGACTTCAGCCGGATACCTGTAATCATGATGCCTGCTTTTGTCTTCTTCCGCATAAAACCTGCTGTTTCCAGTCCAGTGTAGAAGTCTGTGGTACTGCGCGCATACTCTCCGTTTCGGTAACAGTATGCACGGTATTCCTGATAGAACTCACCGGACTTCTGTGTGTAGGTCTTGTCCACCTCACAGCTATCCTCAATGAAGATGGAGAGCCAGTCGTTGTTCTCACGATATTGACGGATTGCCTCCGATACCACAGCGGGAACCGGCGGTTTGAAGTTGTTCATGATGACCTTTCTTGCACCTTCTATGATCCAAGCAAGAATCGCGCCTCCGGCGTTGTCAACCAGATATTCTGCGTAATTTTTGATGTCGGATTTGCTCCTGATCTTGGCGTTGAACGGGATTACAATCAGTCTGCGCCATGTACCGTCATCGTTGGCACCAACCCTCGGCAGATGATTGGTATACAGCACGAGCGTATGGGTAGGAACATATTTGAACGGGTCCTTGTACTTCTTTTCAGCCGAGATTTCGTCCGTGGAACAAAGCTGTTTTACGATGGAGGTATTCAGCCGCATCCCTTCCTCCAGTTCGGCGGCAATGACAAGGCGTTTGCCTTTGAGTTCAGCCATTTCCGGCTTCACGTTTCTCTTGCATCCGACTGTCAAAGCATCGGCGGACATAGTACCGCTGTAGCTGCCGAGAACTTTGGCGATTGCGTTCCAGAAGGTGGATTTCCCATTGCTTCCTTCACCGTAGGCAATGATGAGAGCTTCCTGATACACCTTACCGATGGCGGCAAGACCGACCGTCTGCTGGACATAATTGATCAGTTCACGGTCACCGCAGAAGAAATTGTCCACAGCGGTCAGCCAGAGTTCCATGTTGTCCGCTGACGGGGAAACAGCAGTCATCTTCGTGATTAGGTCGGATGCGGTATGGTCGTGTGCGCCGTCCATACCAAGCTGCAGATCGTATGTAGCATCCGGCGTATTCAGAAGGAACTCCTGTGTATCGAATTCTCGGATATCCCGGAGAAGCATGGGCTTTGCCGCCTGTAATGCCGAGGTCACATATTTCATATCTCTGCGCTTCATGACGAAGGCGATATAGCTTTGTGCCGCACAGTATTCGGCGTATGCTTTTTCGCTGGCAGTGTCGACAGCCTTTTCGAGCGTTTTCCCACCGGCGGCGATGTCATCTTTTGCTACACCTGCTTCAATGAGATTTTGTTTGGCTTTGCTGAGTGCCGCTTTTGCTTCGGTCAGCTGGCGGTCAAGGAAATCCTCACAGGCTCCGACTGCCATCTGTTTCGATTCCGCCCAATGCGTACCGTCAAAGCGCATATAGTCCGTGGCATCGGTGTATACCATTTCGTCCTCGTATTTCTGTGCGAGAACCTTTGCCTGTCCGATGTCAGAATAATCGGCAGGACGAAGGCTATACTCCCGGTTGTATTCCTCCGGGGCGATATAGCCTTTCTGCGTCTGTACCTTTGTATAGAACTTCAGCGCGCTCCGCCAGATGGTCATCAGTTCCGATTCATCGAGCGGAGGACTGCATTTTTCGGATTCCTCCATGAAAGCAAGAAACGCCTCTTCACAATCCCCATACTTTTTCAGAATTCGTCCGGCGAAACGGGACATTGTCGCATTCCGGCTTCCTTCACCGATGACCTGTATACTTCCGGAGTTATCGGGAATATCTGCGGCAAGGAAATCTTCTGCCAAAAATTCCGTCAGAGTCATAGAACCGTTGAAGATATCGACCAGCGGAGAAGGTGTGCCGAAATAGAACCGTGCGGCATCCAGAGCCTTGGTGTCGAAATACGGGAAGATACCATTCAACATCTTCTTCAGATTCGCATATTCCTCTGCATCCGTCACGGGATCGATCACGAAAAACGCATGGAACTTCGGACGGGCGGGTTTACCGTTCTTCACCTTCATGTGATTGCGGCTGTAATGTACAGCGAACATCACAGCGGGGAAGGCGGCGGCAATGTCAGCGGGCGTTTTCCAGTCAGCAGGATTCTCGGAGTGATCGTTGTCGCATTCCACGGACAGACAATCGCTGACGACAAAGTTGCCGTTGCTGCGGTAATTGCCGAGATATTCGGCGCAGACATAGTCATGGCTTACAGCTTGGATGAGACTGTCCTTGTCCGTAATTTTGACTTTATGCGGATAAAAGCAGTTGTTCGGCTGACCGATACAGTCGGCATGGTATAAGTGAAACATCAATTGTTGTCCTCCTTGCAGTCCTCGGTAAAGTAACGGATCGGCTGTCCCTTCCGCTTTGCTTTTTCGATCTCCATTGCCATCCCACGGGATATGGTCTCGCCGAACACCCACAGTTCCGCACACTTGGACAGCAGTACGATGTCCATGAACATGGCAAGATCATGTTCATCCTCGTCGGACATGAACTGCGTAAAATATATGTGCGGTGCGATGGGGATACAGCCGATGTCCACGGCATACCTGCAATACCTACGCGCATTTTCCTGATTCTGCGCCATGTCACCGGACAACGGTGAGCAGATGTAGACCAGCGGACGGAAACTGTGCGTCTGCCGTGCATTTTCTTCAATTTTTGTCAGAGCTTCGTAAGCCGTGGGATCGTAATACCCTTCGGCGTTGAATTTGTTGATTCCCATGTCAATCCTTTCTGTAAAAATCACATACATATCCATCTGCACGGAGCAGCAGACCGCTTGCCCATGTAGGAGCCTGTCCCATGATCGTGCAGATATCCTCAAGAGACGCATTCTCCGGTGCCTCGATAACCGCTTCATCATGGACGTGCATCACGATTCTGTACCCGTGCACATCAAGCCGGAGCATCGCTTCCGCGAGAATATCTCTCGCCGTAGCCTGCACAATATTCTCCACGAACTTGGGTCCGTAGCTCTCGAGACGGAGCCATTTTTTCTGCTCACCTACGCCTTCGTAGGTGATGGATTCGCCGCCGAACTTGTTCTCGCCGATTCTCGGACGGACATACACCAGTTTTCTGCCGGACGGGAGTACGATGAACAGCATTCCGCTCTGATAATGGAATTTGATCCCGTGGGTTTCTGTGGTAATGTGTTCCTTTACGCACGTTTTCGCCGCTTCGTCCACATCCCACCAGAACCGGACAATCCTCGGATTCGACTGCCGCCATGCGTCAACAAGAGGTTTCAGTTCGGATTCCTGTAAGCCATAATTGAGTGCGCCCATAGCTTTCAGCGCACCGACCGAGCCGCCGTAACCGAGAGCAAGTTCCGCAATCTTGCCTTTCTGCCGAAGATGAGCGTTCTGTCCGTGTTTCTCCACGGGGACATGGAACATC
>JAFZET010000023.1 GCA_017560565.1 Clostridia bacterium
ATCGGGGATCCGCCACATAAACACATGATGTCCCATGGGCTGGGGATAAATTTCGGATTTTCTCGGTTTGGTGTCACCGAACCCGGTGAAACCCGCCCCTGCGGCGATACAGATATTGTCGTTGAAGCATGAGTTGATGGACATCCGGTCACGGCCTTCATAGGCACCCATGCCGTAGCTGATGAACAGGTTGTTCCGCATCACCAGATTCTTTGCCGGGAGACATTTTGCACTGCCCTGGTGGGTGATGCAGGAGTCGTAGATATTGTTGAAATAACAGTCTTCGATCAGGATATTTTCCCCGTGATCCCAGAATTCAATGGCATTGCCGAAGCGAATCCGCAGCTGCCGGTTCCAGACAGCACCGCCGATAAAACAGAACGAACACCGGCGGATCACAACATTATCCGCACCGCCTGCCATACCGTGAACACCGCTGCCCCAGAAGCACAGATCTTCCGTAACAGTCCAGTCCCGGTTGACCGCCATCCAGCGTTTGCCCCATACGGCACATTCGATATGGGAATATACCTCCCCGGGATTTCCTTCCGACCATAGCAGAACCTTGTACGGTTCCTCTGCCGGCGTACCGTTTCTGCCGATGCGGGAATCATACCAGTCCCCCTGTGCACAGAGATCCGCTTCTTCCCACCGCAGGGTAGCGCCGATTCTGCCATCGTCATAGATAAAGTTGCAGGCTTCGTTTTCCAGCTCTCCCGTGTACTGCCACACATTCGTGCGGATCTCCTTCCACAGTGCGGGATCGCTGACATCGGCGGAACCGCAGAACACGGGATTTTCACCTTCTCCGTAAGCACCGTACGTAATGGGCGCACCGGGAGCACCGGCTGTGCGGTACAGAACATCTCTTATATAGCTGCCGCGCCGGAACAATACGGTATCGCCGGGCTGCAAGACAAGATCGGTATAGGCGGCTCTTGCATTTTCCGGAGAAAGACCGTCGGCATCCATTCTGCCGTGATGAGGATCAATATAGTAAATCATAAACTGCTCCTTATCCTTTACTGGATATTGTCTGCGTATTTCTGAATAGTCAGCGTATTTCTGGTGGCGGTAAATACTTCTTCCATGGGCAGGATCACGTTTTCCTCGTCCCGCACCAGTCTGAGGAAGTCGGTCATGTAGTCCGCTTCCGGCTGTACTTCTTCCAGAACCTGCACTTCCTTCATGCCCTTCTGCCAGAACAGCATATCCTTCTTGCCGATGGAGAAATCCAGTACGCCGCCGGTTCCCCATACGTTGAACTGCCAGTACAGCGGCAGAGCAAATTCCACCCCGTCCGGTACGGCGTAGGAAACATCGGAAAGGATTCCCGCACCGTCGTCAGCCGCCAGCATAAACTGTGCGCTGTCCTTGAACTGTACTTCTTCCAGAGCATACTTATTCCAGCATCTGGCAGAAAGCACCCGGAAGCTGTCCATCCCGAAAGCAAAGGAGAGAATATCGATACCGTGGATGGCTATATCATTGATAACGCCGCCGTGCATGCCTTCTTCAAAGTACCACATGGGTCGTCTGCCGTACTGCAGAGGATGCTGACCGCCGAAGTAAATATTGTTGATCTCTCCCAGTGCGCCGGATTTTACCAGTTTTACCACAGCACGCAGCTTGGGTTCATACCGCATGGTGAACATACCACTGACCTTTTTACCAGTTGTCTTTGCCAGCCGTTCAATCTCGTCCAGGGTGGCAAGATCGGTGCAGAGGGGCTTGTCTGCCAGAACGTGCTTCCCGGCTTTCAGGGCTTCGATTGCCATGGCGCCTCTATGGGCATAGCAGCCGCCCAGCGCCACAGCTTCCACGGTATCATCGGAAAGCAGAGCTTCGTAGGTGGGGTAGCGGCAGTCCACGCCGAACTGGGTCTGTGCCCGTTCTCTTGCGGTATCGTTTTCTTCAAAAGCACCTGTGATTTCGTATTCCCCCTGTGCCAGTGCCATTTTGTGTACGGCAAAAATATGGTCATGCCGGAGTCCGGCAAATGCAATTTTCATCATCCAAAAGATCCTTTCGTATAGTAGGTGTTGGGTACAGTATACCGTTTCCGGTGAAAAATGTCAACGGTTTTTGGAAGAGAATTGAAAAAGATGGGGGAATGTGATATAATTGAAAAAAATCCGAACTCTGACAGGGCATACACTATGAAAACAAACATCCGCGAATATCTCGGCACCAAAGAACTATACCAGAAAATGGCAAAGATTGCCATTCCCGTATCCCTCCAACAGCTGATCACCGTCGGCATCAATCTGATGGACACCATTATGCTCAGCAGCATGGGAGACGCACAGCTTTCCGCTTCCTCTCTGGCAGGGCAGTTTATCACGCTGTTCCAGATTTGCTGTATGGGCATCGGCATGGGTGCATCCGTGCTTACCTCCCGTTTCTGGGGAATGAAAGATGGGATTTCCCTGAAAAAAGCCGTGACCATCATGCTCCGTTTCCTGATGGTCTTTGCTGGGGTCTTTACGTTGGCTACCATCCTTGTACCTGCTCTGATTATGAAAATATATACCCCGGACACAGAACTGATTCACTATGGTGTGATTTATCTGCGCTGGATGATCCCCACCTATCTCTGCATGGGTCTTTCCCTGACCTGCACCATCGTTCTCCGCACCGTAGGGCAGACGTTTATTCCGCTGATCTGTTCGATCTGTGCTTTCTTTGTCAACGTATTTTTCAACTGGGTCTTCATTTTCGGGCATCTGGGCGCCCCCCGTATGGAGATAGCCGGTGCGGCACTGGGTACACTGATCTCCCGTATCTTTGAGCTGATTTTCATCTGCGGCTATTTCTTCTTTATGGACAAGCGGATCCGCTACCGTCTGCAGGATTTCTTTATGAACACCAAAGACCTGGTGAAGGAGTATTTCCGGGTCAGCATTCCCGTGCTGATCAGCGACTCTCTGCTGGCACTGGGCAATAATGCAGTGGCTATGATCATGGGGCGGATCGGACAGGCTTTTGTAGCCGCCAACTCCGTAACGGATGTAGTACAGCGGCTCTCCACTGTGCTCACCACCGGTATCGCCAATGCCAGCGGGATCATCACCGGTCACACCATGGGTGAGGGTGATTACAAAAAGGCACAGAAGCAGGGGTACACTTTCCTGCTCCTCGGTTTCCTCATCGGTCTGGCGGCAGCACTGGTGATTCTGATTCTGCGGACACCGATCATCAACTATTACGATGTTTCCCCGGAAGCCAAGGCGATCGCCTATGATCTGATGGACGCCATCATCTTCATCATCATCTTCCAGTCCATGAACTCCATTCTGACCAAAGGGGTTCTCCGGGCAGGAGGTGACACAAAATTCCTCATGGCAGGGGACATTCTGTTCCTGTGGGTGGCTTCCATTCCTCTGGGGTATCTGGCAGGGCTGGTGTTCCACTGGTCTTCTTTCTGGATCTACACCATGCTGAAACTCGACCAGATCATCAAGTGTGTGTGGTGCTATTTCCGCCTGCGAAGCGGCAAATGGCTCCGGAAGATTCATAAAGCGGGAGAACCTGTTCAGAAATAACACTACATTACATACAGGATAGCATTTCACAGGAGGTCTTTATGGCAGGAAAAATTGCCGTCGGACTGGATATCGGCACAACAACCATCAGTGCTGTGGTACTGGATCTGACAGAAGGCAGGGTGCTGGCAGTACGGAATCTCCCGGGACAGACGGATATTCCGTCAGAAAAACCGTGGGAACACCGGCAGGATCCGGCGATCCTCCGGGAAAAAGCGGTAAGCCTGCTGAACGGGCTTCTCGACACATACGAAGGGGTCTGTTCCATCGGTGTCACCGGACAGATGCATGGAATTCTGTACACCACGGATACCGGCAGGGCACTGTCGCCGCTGTATACATGGCAGGACGGACTGGCAGGGCTTGGAAGTCCTTCCGCCTGTGATATGATCCGGGAGAAAACCGGATACCGCACCTCCGCCGGATACGGGCTTGCCACACATTATGCCCTTTCCCTGCTGGGCGAAGTGCCGGTGGGGGTATACCTCTGCACCATCATGGACTGGATCGTTATGGGGCTGTGCGGTCTGTCAAAACCCATCATCCATGCCACCAACGCCGCCTCCCTGGGACTGTACCGGCTTACAGAAGATCAGTTTGATGAAAAAGCACTGGCGAACCTGGGACTGGATGCGGAAATGCTTCCTGCTGTGACCAACCGTTGTCAGACAGTCGGCACATACCGGGGTATTCCCGTTTCCGCAGCGATCGGTGACAACCAGGCGGCGTTTCTCGGTTCGGTGAAAACACCGGAGAACACCGTTCTTGTGAACATCGGCACCGGCAGCCAGATTTCTCTGCTGTGCGGCAGGGATGTACCGGTATCCGAAGGTGCTGTGGAAACCCGTCCTTTCGGCGAAACAAAAAGACTTCTCTCCGGCTCCGGCCTGTGCGGCGGTCGGGCTTATGCACTGCTGGAAGGATTCTTCCGAAAATATGCCCTGGCAGCCGGAATCCCTGCCGGAGAACAATACGAAACCATGAACCGACTGGCAATGCAGGGACTGCAGAATCAAAAAATCCTCCCGGTACGCACCACATTCTGCGGTACCCGGGAAGACCCTGCCCTGCGGGGACAGATCACGGACATCGGTGAAGACGATCTGACGCCGGAGGGACTGTGCGCCGGTGTACTGTCCGGGATGGCGGAGGAGCTGTATGCCATGTACCGCTCCATGCCGCACGGACACATCACCTCCATGACTGCCTCCGGCAATGCCGTACGGAAAAATCCGGTGCTGCAGCAGATTCTTGGAAACACATTCGGTCTGCCTCTGCAGATCCCGGAACACACCGAAGAAGCAGCATTCGGGGCAGCTCTGTTCGGTGCGCAGGCGGCAGGAGCAGGCGATCTTTCCCATTGTATACAGTATCAGAATATCTAATTTAACAGGAGGGTCTTATGCTTCCCATCATTCTG
>JAFZET010000167.1 GCA_017560565.1 Clostridia bacterium
GCGTATTCGATAGCTTCAGTAGCCCAATGTCCTTCTGTGTCGTTGAAATTCAGTTTCGCCTGCGCAGGAATACTCGCTGAACATACACCGAGCATCATCACTGCGGCAAGAAAAAGTGAAATTAACTTTCTTTTCATAAAAATATTTGCCATGGTACAGTATACCATACAACGATACACCTGTCAAGAACTTTTGCAGCCACGGCATTCCGCTGCCAAACAAAAAGACCCGCCGATCGACAGGTCTATATTGTCAGGGATGCATGGTATGTCTGTAAGCCGGGTTCTGTTGGGGAGAGATCTCCCTGTCCGCTATCTATCTGGGACGACCGTTGCCGGCACGCCTCAAGCCACCTGCGCCTCACTGCCGGGCCGACAGTGCATGATCCGAAAACCATGCAGGACGATGCGGTGTTGCTCCGGATAGGGTTTACATTTGCACGCAGTTACCTGCCATGCCGGTGAGCTTTTACCTCGCCTTTCCATCTGTACCAAAGAATCCGAAGATCCTTCAGAGCCCTCGGGGAGCTCTGGGAGCCTATGACTCCGGTAGTCTATTTCTGTTGCACTTTCCCGGGAGTTTCCTCCGGCGGACGTTATCCGTTATCCTGCCCTGCGGGGCCCGGACTTTCCTCATGCCAATACCTTTCGGCACCATGGCACGCAGCGGACAAACATACCCTGCGTTTTATAGTATACCCGAAAAGGGGGGATTTGTCAAGACCGCCGCTCCGGTTTTGTACCATTGCAGCAAAAAACGGAACTCCGCCAGAGAAGTTCCGTTTTACATTTGTTTTATTCCGTCAGAGGATCCACACCCCAGATAGCGACCTTGCCGACTGTGCTGCTGTCGCTCCAGGTGTCATAGGGACATACGAACTGGCTGCCTATAGACATGGCAATCTGCACACCGCTGTCCGCATTGGTGGTAAAGCCGGTGTTGCCGCAGGTACCGATCTGGTCGCCTTTTTCCACCATATCGCCTTCCACAACCGTGTAGCTGCCCATGTTGTAATACCAGGTCTTCAGACCCATACCATGGTCGATAACCACAATGTTGCCGGTGTATTCCAGCACGCCTGCGTATACGACCTTACCGGCATTGGCAGCATATACACCGGTTCCCGTAGCCGCACGGGTGGTTATGCCGCTGTTGCGGTAGGTGTTGGAGGTATCGCCGTTGAGTACGATTTCACGACCGAAGCCGCGGAGGATTTCCCGGCTGCCGGGTTTGCCGTTCACACCGCCCATACCTTCCAGGAAGAAGCCGGAGAAGTACCGGGTGCTTTCCGAAGTGGAGGTCAGCTGTACTACCAGATCTTCATAAGCCGCAATGGACGCCTTGGTACGGTACAGACTGAGCAGGGTGGAAGATACGTCGATTTTGGACTGACCGAATTTCATGCCTTCCACCTGCAGTGTGATGTTCTGGGTGGTGCCGCCGTAGGTGAAGGTCATCACATAACTGCCGCCCGCCAGATCCGGCGCCACAGGAATCAGCCCGATGGCCTTGTCGTCTTCCATGTAGAAAGTGGGTGTGAAGCCCAGAGAAGGTTCGGAGGTAAACTGGATCTTTTCGGGACTGAGAATATTCAGTGCCGTTACCGCTACAAACCGACCCGCCTTTACGGTATCCATACCCAGATAGAACTCTGCGGGAGCGGTCACCAGGCTGGTAAAGCTGTAGGTCAGATCCCCGCAGTAGGAGCGTTCGGGGTCATCATACCATTCGGCAGTCACATCCACATGGAGGCGGGTCCCCGGTTCAAAATGGAATGTGGTGTTCAGATCCGCATACATCCCGTCATACAGCAATTCGTCGTTATCGTTTCTGATTTCCAGAGCAAAATAGTCGGGGTCCTGGTCAAAGAGCAGTTCAAAACCGCCTTCCAGAGAGTAGCTTTCCACATCCGCAGACACCATGGCGGAGGTATCGGACAGAACATAGTCACCGGTGTAGTTCTTATACCGCCATTCGGCTGTATCGGGCATCACCACATGATCTCCGGACAGGGTCAGCACAGGCATGGCAGCCGCTTCGTAAATGCTTTCGGCATATTCGGTACCGATGAATTCCCGGGCATCCTGTTCGGCGATCTGGTATACCATACCGTCCGGATCCACAAAGTAGCAGGCCTGGGGATTGGGGTCGAAGTAATACTGATAATCGTTTTTCTTGTCGATACTGTTGGCCAGCGTCACCTTGAAATACTGTTCGCCGGTCAGGGAATCGGGCAGAGCCACGATCTTTGTGGCTTTATTCTGCATATTCAGGAAGAACAGGATCATGTTTTCCGCCTCTTCACCGGTTGTGCGGTCGAAGAAGTAATTTTTCCCGTTTATGTCATCTATGGAAAGAGACACCGCCGTTTTTTCATCCACGGGGGCGTTCTGGGTTTCTTTATAGCTGGAAATGGCCACAGCCGTGGGGATCAGGCAGAGAATCAGCAGCACGACCAGTATGATATGATTTTTCACGAAGGTGTACCAAACCTTTCTTTATCTTCTATATATACGCACAGCATCTGCGCAGTTTATTTTATATTCTGATAATGGGTATACTTTGCTGTATCTATTATACACGGAAGAGGGGGAAAAGTCAAGAATATTGGAGATAAAAAGATACAATATTTCCGCACGCAAATACGCCCCTCCCATTCCGGAAGAGGCGTACTGCACACGGAAAATTTCCCGTTTTTATCGGGCGCGGTCAAACGAATGATACGCGCGCCGTAGGTAAGGATATCTACCTCCATACCCTTACTGTTTTTCAAGGTGTAAACCTCGTTTGTTTTACC